>CAZTPE010000342.1:0-2855 GCA_964614545.1 uncultured Ectothiorhodospiraceae bacterium | reverse complement strand
CTGCAGAACAGGCGATAGCGATTGTTGATCTCGGCCTCGCTGAGACCGCATTCGCGCAGCAGTGTCCGATGCGAATCGAGATTGGCATCGGGCAGCAGGCCGCGACAGCCGTCGCAGCGGTAGCCGCCATTGATGCAGATGGCATCGCAGCCGCCCCAGGTGATCTGCCCCATGCAGGTGTCGCCGCGCTCGAAGGCGCACTCGTTGCCATTGTGCTTGCATTCGACACACACCGGCTGCTGTGTGAAGCGGGGCAGGGAACCGGCCACCAGTCGCTTCACCAGATGCAGGAATTCATTGCGGTCCACAGGACAGCCGCGCAGGTCGTAATCCACCTTGACCACTTCGTGCACAGCACGCACGCGGGTGTGTGCCCACAGCGGCCAGTATTCGGGGTCGGTCTGGGTGACATGGCAGGTCTCGGGGCCGTAGACGCGCTGTAGGTTCTCCGCCGGCGACAGGGCATTGGACCGCGCCTGCACATTGCCGTGGCTGGCGCAGGCGCCCAGCGACACCAGCCAGGTGCAGCGGGTGCGGATATCGTGCAGGCGTTCGGCGTCCATCTCGCGGTTAATGCTGCCCTCGACGAAGGCGATGTCGAAACGCGGCGCTGTTTCCGACAGGGCCTCGCGGAATTCGACGATCTCCACCAGATCGAGAATATGCAGAAACACATCTTCGCAATTGAGGATGGCCAGCTGGCAACCCTCACAGCTGGCCATGTCGAAAAAGGCGATTCTGGGCTTCATGTCAGCGCCTCGGGCAGTGATTCGAGATCAGAGAAGCGAAATACCGGGCCTTCCTGGCAGCAGGTGACGTGATTGATCTGGCAGTGTCCGCACTTGCCGATACCGCAGCGCATACGGCGCTCCAGATCGATGAAGATCTGCGCGCTGGGCAGGCCGCGCGCAGCCAGTGCCATGATCACGAACTTATACATTACCGGTGGCCCGCAGAGTACGGCGAGGGTGTTGGGAACATCCATTTCCAGTTTGGAGATGGGGGCCGTGACCAGTCCTACCTCGCCATCCCAGGGCAGATGGGCGGTGTCGTTGACCAGGCGGATGAGGCGAGTGTTCGGCAGCTTGGCCCAGGCCTGCATCTGCTCACGGTAGAGTTCGTCCGCCGGCGTGCGGCAGCCGCTGATGAGGGTGGTGCGGCCAAAGCGCTGCGGATCGCTGACCACGGGCTCGATGAGTGAACGCAGCGGTGCCAGCCCCAGACCACCGGCGACAAAAATCACGTCGTGTCCTTCGAACTCCGTCAGGTCGAAGCCGGAGCCGAAGGGGCCACGAATGCCCATGGCGTCACCGGCCTGCAACTGGTGCATGGCGTGGGTCAGGCTGCCGGTATTGCGGACCAACAATTCCAGTTGGTTGTCGTGGCGCGGCCCACAGGAAATGGAGATGGGCGCTTCGCCGATACCGGGAATGGAGGCCATCACGAACTGCCCGGGGCGGTGCTTCAGCGGCTGCGGCAGTTGCAGGCGGAAGAAGCGTTCCTGTGCGGTCATGTTACGGGCCTCGATGATACGGGCCATCCGTGGGGTGAGCACGTTGGCATCGAAGTCCACCGGCTTCATGGTTTTGCCTCTGTGGCGGCCAGCAAGTCGTTGGCGATGTTGAAGATGTCGATATCGACGGTGCACTGGTGGCTGCAGCGGCCGCAGCCGACGCAGAAACTGCCGTCGCCGAAGCGGGCGGGGAGATAGGCCAGCTTGCGTTTGATGCGATGCCGCTGGCGCGCGGCGAGCTGCGGGCGGAAGTTGTGGCCGCCGGCCACGACGGCAAATTCCTCCAGCATGCAGCCGTCCCAGCTGCGGGTGCGCTGGCCGCTGTCCGGGGCGTCGATGTTGAAGTCATCCTGCACGTCGAAACAATAGCAGGTGGGGCAGACCAGATTGCAGGTGCCGCAGGCAAAGCAGCGTTCGACATGTTTGTCCCAGACGGGCGATTCCCAGCGGTTGCTGACCACGTCGATGACCTGTTGCAGCGGGGCATCGAAGTGGCGGCCAAAGGGCTTGGCGCGTTTTGCCTCGGCCAGCACCTTATGCTGCTCGACCTCGTCGCAGGGCGGAAAGCCGGCGGTGTCGAGCAGTTGTTCGCCGTGCTCCGTGAGGGCCTCTATTAACAGTTTGGCCTCGGGCTGCGGGGTAAGGAAGATGTCGGCGCCCTCGCGCCAGCGCAGGGAATCGGTGGCGTCGCAGAAGCAGTATTCATCGCAGGGCTGCAGGCAGTCGTGGGCGATAATCGTCGTATTCTGACGCCGGGTCAGATAGTGCGCGTCGGGGATGCCGTCGCTGTTGACCCGGTCCATCAGGTGGATGGCCTTGAGGTCGCAGGGGCGTACGCCGGCGAGGATGCGCCGGCAGCCATCCAGCGTCGGCGTCAGCTGGTATTCGCCGTTCTCGTTCTTGCTGAAGTGGAAGATCTGTTCGTTGTTGGGTGAGAGCCTTTTGCCCGGCGGCTGCACGCAGGCACTGGCGCGGAAGGGCTTTTCGGCGGGCGCGGCATCGAAGTCCTCGAAGGCAAGGAGGCTGTGTTTACGTACCTTGTCGAAGCTGAAGCTGTTTTCGCCCATGGGCTGGGGGAAGAAGACATCCCCCTGCTGGCCGAGTGTGCGGAGCCAGTCCAGCACTGCTGCGCGTGTGGCGAGAAATCCTCTCATGTTTTCGGTTCCCGAAGATGTCTGTTAGACATAGTGAACCCGTAGCACGCGGATTGGAAGACTATCGCAGGGGCGGGTTTTTGCCACAGAGGCACAGAGAAACCAAAAAGCTACAGAGACAATGAACCACCCCGCGGCAAACTGGCGGGGTATGGTGTTGTAGGAGCGGACCCTTGGGCCGCGATGCC
>CAZTPE010000341.1:0-2863 GCA_964614545.1 uncultured Ectothiorhodospiraceae bacterium | reverse complement strand
CGGCAGTCTGGTACCGGTGGGTGGGCACAACATGCTGGAACCGGCGGCGCTGGGTGTGCCGGTGATCGTCGGCCCGCATCTGTTCAATTTCAGCGATATCAGCTGTGGCTTACTGGAAACCGGTGCAGCGCGCCGCATAGAAAACAGTGAACAGTTGGCGCGGGTCGTTGGCGAATTGCTGGGCGATGCGGCGCTGCGGGCAGAAATGGGTGAGGCCGGGCGCAAGCTGGTGGCGGACAATCGCGGCGCGCTGGAACGGCTGTTGGGCTTGCTGGGTGCTTATTTGTCGTAACTTTTTTGTTCACCACAGAGGATGCAGGGAAAGCCCGTAGGAGCGGCGTCATAGGCCGCGAAGGTGGGTGGCTATTTCATCGCGGCCTTGGCGCCGCTCCTACCTTGAACGCGCCTTGAACGCGAAAAACTCCGTGCATCTGTGGCGAATCATTATTGGTAAAACGGCGGTTCACCGGCTGGCCGGGTCTTGAAGCGCCGGTGCAGCCACAGATATTGCTCGGGTGCCTTGCGCACCTGTTCTTCGATGATGGCATTGACGCGCGCGGCGTCGGCCACATCATCACCACTGGGGAAATCCTCCAGCGGCGGGCGGATGATCAGCCGGTAGCCCCGATTGCCTTTCGTGTGCTGCGAAAAAAACGGCAGCACCGGCGCACCCGAGACCTTGGCCAGCTTCGAGGTCATGACCAGGGTCGCGGTCTGGACGCCGAAAAACGACGCGAACACGCTGCTGTGTGTGCCGAAATCCTGATCCGGCGCATACCACACCACCTTCCCCTCGCGCAGGGTACGGATCATTTTGCGCATGTCCCGGCGCTCGATCAGCCCTTCGAGATGGGTCTCCCGCGATTGCTTGATGACGGCCTCGAACAGCGGGTTGTCGTGCCGGCGGTACATGGCGTAGCAGGGGTGAAACAGGGCCATCAGCCGGCCGCTGATCTCCAGGCTGGTGAAGTGGGCACCCAGCAGCAGCACGCCTTTGCCTTTTTCCACGGCCTTTTGCAGATGTTCCAGGCCCTCGATTTCCACCAGTGGCGCAAGATCCTTGTCCTTTCCCCACCAGGCCAGGGCGGTCTCCAGGATGGCGATGCCGGCGGCGCGGAAGGTACGCTTGACTAATGCCTTTTGTGCCCCGATATCCAGTTCGGGCAAGCAGCGCGCGATATTTGTTTCGGTGATACGGCGGCGGCGTTTACCCAGGTGATAGAGGAGTCCGCCCAAGCTGGCGCCGATGCGAACCTGCCAGCGATAGGGCAAGAGGGTCAGCAGTCGCAGCAGGCCGAGGGCAAGCCAGGTGCCCCAGTAGCGCGGGGCAAGAAAATGTGATGGCTGAAAGTCTTTTGAAGGGGGCACGGTTGCCGGACTCGTTGGGAAAAAAGGAATTATGCCATGGCGTGTCGGTGGCCACATTCGGCTTCTTTAGGCCACCTCTAATAACGGTTTGCGCAGAGACCGCAGGCAGTTATTAGAGGTATCCTTTATCTGATTAGACATGATCTAATTCCAGATGTATAATTTAGACACATTCTAATTTTGGTCGTGAGAGTGATCACGGCACCCATTTTGCCAATCAAAGGAGCTACTGATGACACGTTTATCCAAGAGCATTTCCCGGGCCGCCGTTGGCCTTGCCCTGGGCAGCGCCTCCGTCGCTGCATTCGCCTTTCAGCCGCTGCCGGAGAAGGCCCCGGAGCCCGCTGACAATCCCGGTACAGCGTCAAAGATCGAGCTGGGCAAGCAGTTGTACTTTGACCCGCGCCTGTCGCTGGACGGTACCGTGTCCTGCAATTCCTGCCACAACGTGATGGCCTCGGGTACCGACAACAAGGCCACCTCCGCTGGCGTTGCTGGTAAGCACGGCGGTCGTTCCGCGCCGACGGTGTGGAACTCCGCGTTTCTGAGCGTGCAGTTCTGGGACGGTCGTGCCGATACTCTGGAGGATCAGGCCAAGGGTCCGATCCTCAACCCGGTGGAAATGGCCATGCCCAGTGAAGAGGCGGTCATCGAACGTCTGCAAAAGATCCCGGGCTATGTGAGTCAGTTTCAGGACGTGTTCGGTAAGGACGGTCTGACCTATGACAATGTGGCCAAGGCCATCGGCGCCTTCGAGCGTGTTTTGATCACTCCCAATGGCCCGCTGGATCGCTACCTGAAGGGCGACAAGTCGGCCCTCTCGGCAGCCGCCAAGCGTGGTATGAAGACGTTTGAGGAAGTCGGTTGTAATGCCTGTCACGCCGGCGCCAATTTTTCCGGACCTTCATTGCCTGTGGGCCAGGGTTTCTATCAGCGCTTTCCCACCTTTAGCAGTAAGTACGACAGCAAATACCAGCTGACGGCCGACGAAGGCCGCTATGAAGCGACGAAGAAAGAGGCCGACAAGCACATGTGGCGCGTGCCGACCCTGCGCAACGTGGCCTTGACCGCGCCCTATTTCCACAATGGCGCGGTGAAGACCCTGGACGAGGCGGTGCGGGTGATGGCCAAGGCCCAGCTCAGCAAGGAACTGACGGAGCAGCAGGTGGCGAACATCGTTGCTTTCCTCAATAGTCTCACTGGCGAATTCCCGCAGATCGCCATGCCGCGTCTGCCGGACACGCCGAACAGTTCTTTGGTGGACTGATGTGAGGCAAGACGGTCTGAGTTGATCCAGAGCGCATGAAAAAGGGGGATGCCGACGGTGGCATCCCCCTTTTTTTGTGCGCGACTATTGCGCGTGGTCTGGTGGGATCAGGGCTGGCCGAGGGCGCTGTCTTCCAGCCACTGGTTGATCTGCACCAGATCATTGTAGCTCAGCATGCCGGCGGCCTCCTTCAGGGTCAGGCTGCCGATGATGTAGTCATAGCGGGAC
>CAZTPE010000340.1:793-2885 GCA_964614545.1 uncultured Ectothiorhodospiraceae bacterium | reverse complement strand
AGAGAGTCGTACACCATGCTGGTGAACAGGACGACCAGATAGACGATGGAATAAAAGAAAAGCTTCATATCGCAATCGCGGTCTGATTTCAGGAATTTCAGTGCCTGAAACAAGAAAGCACTGCTGATACCGACGGCGGTAACAAGATAGATAGAGCCGGCCATGCCAAGCACATAGGGGAGGAGGGCGGCCAGCAGCAGGGCCGCTGAATAGATGGCAATCTTTCTCTTGGTTGCCTGTACACCTTTTACCACAGGCACGACGGGGATGCCTGCGCGTGCATATTCTTTCCGGTATTTGAGGGCGAGGCTCAAGGCATGGGGTTGCTGCCAGATAACCATGATCAGAAAGAGGGTCAGGGCATTGAGATCCACCCCACCGCTGACCGCGGCATAGCCGATGACGGGCGGCATGGCCCCGGCGATACCGCCGAACTGATTCGCCCAGTGGCTGCGTCGTTTCACGATCATGGTGTAGATGACGCCATAGCCGAGCATGGCCCCGGCGGTCAGCAATGCGGCCGGCAGGTTGACGAAGATCAGCATCAGCACCAGCGATGAACCCATCAGCGTCAGGGCCGCGGCCAGGGCACGGGCGGGTGATACCAGGCCGATGACCAGCGGCCGCCGGCTGGTGCGCTTCATCAGTTTATCGATGTCGCGGTCATAGTATTGATTGAGCATGCAGGAGCCGGCCACCGCCATCCCCAGGGTGACAAAGGTCCACAGGAGGATGTCCCATTGGGGCATGATGCCCTTATTGGCAAAATACATCCCCGTCAGGGCCGCGACGATGCTCAGGCCGACGATGCCCGGCTTGGTAAGCTCGATATAACAGGCCAGGGAAGACTTTGTCGCTACGGGTTTGGCAAGTTGGCACTCTCTCGCATTCATAGGCTTCCCCTTACGTCGCACCGAAAATACATGGTCGAGCAATATAATAGTTGCTTGGTCGGGATATCGACTTGATATAGGTCAATGCCGGCGTGCTGCAAACTGTCTCAGTGGCTGGTGCCGGCGGAACGCCGGGTCTTGTTATAGACGTTGTATTTCCCCGACGGTTTTTTCATGGGAATGCGCTTGACTTCCTGCAGGGTCTTGGCGTCGTAGATGATAATGGCGCCGTCCATCTCCCAGATACTCACCAGGGCGTGGCTGCCGTCGCGGGTAAATTCCACGTGTGCCACGGTCTTGCCCGGTGCCGGGCGCAGGGTCTTGACGATCTCCAGGGTGCGCTTGTCGATGATGTGCATGACATCCTTGTTGGGGCCGAAGAACACGTCTACCCAGGCATAGGGGGTGTTCTCGTGGCTGCGCATGAAAAAGCCGGGGCCGAGGGTCTTGATGCGCTTGATGACTTTCCAGTCCCGCATGTCGATGATGCTGACCACGCCCTCCTTGAGGTTTGGGGTGGCCATCACCGGGTGACCCTGATATTCCCAGCTGATGCCTGAACCCAGGTGCGGGAAGCCGGGCAGGTCGATGTCGGCGACCTTGCGCGCACCATCCAGGAACACCACCTGGCCCTTGCCGCCGCCGCGCGCGGAGCCCATCAGGAAACGGTAATCCTGGTCGAAGAAAAAGTCGTCCAGATAGTCGTCCAGGACGATGCGACGCACGGGGAAGCGCATGGTTTCGTCCGGGAGGACATCGCCGGAGTCCTTGCGATAATCGTGCACCAGGCCGGTATAGGGTGGCATGGCGTCGTCCTCGTAGGAGATCTCCCAGACCTCGGGGATGTCCTTCAGGGCGGCGATGAAGCTGTTGCGTGGTGCTGCTTGGTAGACTGCGCTGACGCGTGAGCTCTTCAGCCCCTTTTCATCACCCACCGGGATTATCTTGATCAGGGAGAGATCGCTGGCATCGAGCACCACCAGGGTATGGGGGAGATAGTTGCCCACCATCACATAGCGCCCGTCACCGGACACCGCCAGATTGCGGGTGTTGATCCCGGCGCGGGTCTCAGCTATCAGCTTCAGGTTGTACATGTCGAACTTGCTGATCCAGCCGTCGCGGGAGGCGAAATAGACGAAGCGTCCGTTCTGCGCATACTTTGGCCCGCCGTGCAGGGCGCGCCGGGTGGGAAAGCGGTA
>CAZTPE010000340.1:0-783 GCA_964614545.1 uncultured Ectothiorhodospiraceae bacterium | reverse complement strand
TCGAAGGTGTCGCCGTCCAGGATGGTGGCATGGTGGTCGCCGATCTCCACTACGATGAACAGGTTGAGCGGGTCAGCGTCGTAGACCGGCTTGTCGGGCAGGCTGCCGGGGGTGTTGTGGATAATTTGCGAGGCCTTGATTTCGTCCTCTCCCCATTGGGGGACGTGCGTCAGCGGGGTGAAAACATAGTCCACCAGCAACTGGATTTGCACATCGCTGAGCTGGTCGCCAAAGGCCGGCATCTGCGTTGCTGGCAGCCCCTCACGAATGTCGGTGTGGGCCTTGGCGGGTGAGGTGCGACTCAGGTTTTCCGGCAACAGGGCCGGCCCCATCCCACCCAGGCGGCCTTTACCGTGGCACTCGCCGCAGTGCTCGTTATACAGCTGAGTGGCCGAGGGCGGCTCAGCGGCACTACTGATACCACTGCCCAGACCGAGTAGAAGAAGGGTGCTGAGGGAGATTATCGTTCTGGTCATATCAGGGCTTACCACTATGAATTCTGCGGTGAATAGGATCAACTGGCGCGTTGTTTTTCGCGCCGGGAGACATAGGGAGTGTTGAGCAGGCGCTCGCCCGCCCCGGTGACGCCGATCTCCTCGTCGGTGAGGTAACACCCTGGGTCTTCCGCCCAGAAGTCATCGCTGACCTGGTAGGCGCGCACCCGCGTGTTGCCGTTACAGACGTCGAAGTACTGGCACTGGCCGCAGCGGCCCTTGACCGCGCGCGGGTGGGACTTGAGTCCGGCCATCAGAGGGTCGGAGGTGTCCTGCCAGATATCCGAAA
>CAZTPE010000339.1:0-2885 GCA_964614545.1 uncultured Ectothiorhodospiraceae bacterium | reverse complement strand
CCGATCCGTGCCGCTATCGGCGACGGGTGCGAATGGTTGGGCCTGCACCTGGACAACGAGGCCAACCGTCTCGGCCGCACCTGCATCAGCCGTGATGACAGCGCCGTATCGGCCTGGGTCATCGCCACCGATGAGGAACAGATGATTGCCGAACACAGCTTGCGCACCCTCAATCACCACAAATACAGGGACACACCATGATTGCACCGTACGTTTCCATCGCCGAAACACCGCTGAGTGATGAAGAACTGGCACACATCGATGCCTGGTGGCGGGCCGCGAATTACCTGTCCATCGGCCAGATCTATCTGCTCGACAACCCGCTGCTCAAACAGCCGCTGGCGCTCGACCACATCAAGCCACGCCTGCTCGGCCACTGGGGCACGACGCCGGGACTGAACATCATCTACGCCCATCTGAACCGGCTGATCCGGGCGCGCGACCTGAACATGATTTACGTCACCGGTCCCGGCCACGGCGCACCGGGTATCGTCGCCAACACCTGGCTCGAGGGCAGCTACAGCGAGTTGTATCCCACCATCACCCGGGATACAGCAGGCATGCGAAAACTGTTCCGTCAGTTCTCTTTCCCCGGTGGCATCCCCAGCCATACCGCGCCGGAAACACCGGGCTCGATTCATGAAGGGGGCGAGCTGGGCTACTCACTCAGCCATGCCTATGGCGCGGCCTTCGACAACCCCGATCTCATCGTCACCTGCGTGGTCGGCGACGGCGAGGCGGAAACCGGCCCCGCTGCCACCGCCTGGCATTCCAATAAGTTTCTCGACCCGCAACACGACGGCGCCGTGCTGCCCATCCTGCACCTGAATGGTTACAAGATCGCCAACCCGACGGTGCTGGCGCGCATCAGCCGTGATGAGCTGGTCGCCTTGTTTGAAGGCTACGGCTATACGCCCTACCTGATCGAGGGTGCCGACCCGCAGGCCGTGCATCAGGCCATGGCGGCGACGCTGGATCGCGCCGTGGATGACATTCATGCGATCCAGCAGGCTGCACGCCAGGAGGGAAGGCATGAGCGCCCACGCTGGCCGATGATCATCCTGCGCACTCCCAAGGGCTGGACCTGCCCGAAGGAGATCGATGGCCTCAAACTCGAAGACTACTGGCGCGCCCACCAGGTGCCGTTTGCGCAACTGGCGGAAAAGCCAGAGCACCTTCGCGTACTGGAACAATGGATGAAGAGCTACCGGCCCGAGGCCCTGTTCGACGAGCATGGCCGCCTAATACCGACGGTGGAAGCCCTTGCGCCCGAGGGTGAGCGGCGCATGGGTTGTAATCCACACGCCAACGGAGGGCTGCTGCTGCGAGACCTAAAGCTGCCGGATTACCGCGATTACGCCATCGACGTGCCCTCCCCCGGCGGCGTCAACGGCGAGGCCACGCGCCGCATGGGTGAATATCTACGTGATGTGATGGCACTGAACGCCGGGCAGCGGAACTTCCGCGTCATGGGGCCGGATGAAACCGTCTCCAACCGCCTCGGCGCCCTGCTCGAGGTCACCGAGCGGACCTGGGAGGCCGAAACCTATGACTATGACGACCACCTGGCAACGGATGGCCGGGTCATGGAAATCCTCTCGGAACACACCTGCCAGGGCTGGCTGGAGGGGTATTTGCTGAGTGGACGGCACGGCTGGTTTTCCTGCTACGAGGCCTTCATCCACATCGTCGACTCCATGTTCAACCAGCATGCCAAATGGCTCAAGGTCAGCAAGACAATCCCCTGGCGGCGGCCCATTGCCTCGCTGAATATTCTGCTCACTTCACACGTCTGGCGACAGGATCACAACGGTTTTTCCCATCAGGACCCCGGCTTCATCGATCACGTCGTCAACAAGAAGGCCGGCATCGTGCGGGTCTACCTGCCACCGGATGCCAATACCACCCTCTGCATCACCGAGCGTTGCCTCGGCAGTCGCAACCTGGTGAATGTGATCATTGCCGGCAAACAACCCGAGCCGCAATGGCTGGCAATGGATGCCGCCATCAAACACTGCCACGAAGGCATCGGCGTGTGGGGCTGGGCCAGTAACGATCAGGACAGTGAGCCCGATGTGGTGATGGCCTGCGCGGGTGATGTACCCACCCTCGAAACCCTGGCCGCGGTCAAGATCCTGCGTGAACAGCTGCCGGCATTGAAGGTTCGTGTCGTCAATATCGTTGACCTGATGACCCTGCAACCGCGGGAAGAGCATCCAAACGGCTTGAGTGATCGTGACTTCGACACCCTGTTCACCACCGACAAGCCGATTGTCTTCGCCTTCCACGGCTATCCGTGGCTGATCCATCGCCTGACCTATCGCCGCAACAACCACTCAGGCCTGCACGTGCGCGGCTACAAGGAAGAAGGCACCACCACCACGCCGTTTGACATGACGGTGCTCAATGAACTGGATCGGTTTCACCTGGTCTGCGACGTCATCGACCGGGTGGATGGCTTGGGCTCCCGTGGCGCCTACCTGAAGCAACAGATGCGCGACAAATTGATCGAGCACAAACAGTACATCACCGAACACGGTGAAGACCTGCCGGAGATTCGCGACTGGCAGTGGTAAACAAGTCGGCACCAAAACAACATGCAGGGCCGTTTGTGTGGAGCGGGCCATGCCCGCGAAAAGCAACAAAAAACAACAACCTGTGGGAGCGGCTTCAGCCGCGAAGAAAATGGACCTCATTCGCGGCTAAAGCCGCTCCCACAATGTCCAGATCATCCTCTGTGGTGAAATTCAGGACTATCGCGGGCATGGCCCGTTCCTACACCCAATGAGGTCTCTGCCTCGATCGTGGAAAAATTCTTCGTGGTAGCTTTCTTAAGGGTGTCCTTCGGGATGGGGGGGCTCTGGCAACCCCCTGCCGCAAAACTT
>CAZTPE010000338.1:0-2894 GCA_964614545.1 uncultured Ectothiorhodospiraceae bacterium | reverse complement strand
CCTGCGTTTCTGACGGTTCGTTTCTGAACCGGGGCTGAGACATGTATCGGGCTAGGAGTCTGTCGGGTCTGGGAATAATCTGCTGCGCTGATGGGAGAGCGGCCAATATTTCCCCGATTTTTCGTTAAATAGAACCACTATTCGCCTCAGAATCGGAAAAATATTGGCTCGCTCTCCCACCATGCTCGCTACGATTACCCAAACCCGACAGACTCCTGGGCGGTGGCTGGCGGGTGGACTGTGCCTGAGCGCGGTTCTGCTGTTTTCCGGCTGCGCCAGCTACAGTCAGCGTTTTGATGCCATCGAAGCACAGCTTGCCGCGGGAAACCTGCCGGCCGCCTTGCAGGCACTGGAAAAGGATCGGGGTAACGGTCGGCGTGATGAGGTGCTGTACCTGCTGAATCGCGCCATGCTGTTGCGCATGCAGGGTGATTACCGGCAAAGCAACCAGGCGCTGGAGCAGGCCAAGCGCCTGATCGACGAGCTGGATGCCGTCAGTCTCCGCGAGCAGGCCGGTTCGCTGACCGTCAATGATACCCTGCAGAGCTACATCGGCAGCGATTTCGAGCGCGCCCTGCTGCATGTCTACGCGGCGCTGAACTATCTCCAGCTGGGCTTGCCCGACGAGGCGCGGGTCGAGATACTGCAGCTGGACGTACTGCTGAACCTGCAGGCCGATGGGCAGGGTAACGCGTATACGGAAGACGCCTTCGCCCGCTATCTGAGCGGTCTCGTCTTCGAGCAGTTGGGTGAGTGGAGCGACGCCATGATCGCCTACCGCAAGGCCTATCAGAACTATCAGAAATACCGCGAGCAATTCGGCGTAAAGCCGCCGCGGTCGCTGGGCCTGGCGCTGTTGCGTATGGCCGAGCACCTTGGCCTGAAAGAGGAACTGCGCCGGTACCGCAAGGCCTTCGCCATCAAACGGTGGACACCGTTGCCGGAATTTCAGGCGGAGGGGGAGGTGGTGCTGATCGTCGGCACCGGGCTGGCACCCCGCAAGCGTGAAGAGTCCACGGCCATCTTCGCACCCGAGGCGGGCGTGATGGTGCGAATCGCCTTGCCGCGTTATGAAACGAAAACCCAGCCGGTGGGCGAGGTGCGCCTGCTGACGGACAGCGAAGCGGTAGATGCCGACTTGGCCGAAGACATCGACGCCATTGCCGTAAAAACCCTGCAAGCGCAGATGCCGGTGATTACCGCCCGCGCGCTGGCAAGGGCCGTGGTGAAATATCGAGCCGCCAAAGAGGCCGGTGAGCGTGATCAGGGGTTGGGCCTGCTGATCAATGTTGCCGGTATGCTCAGTGAACAGGCCGATACCCGCAGCTGGTCCACCCTGCCGCAGCGCATCTACCTGGCCCGTCAGCCTCTGGCGCCGGGCCGGCACAATATTTCGGTGCAGCTGCTGGGGCATGGGGGCCGTGTGCTGGCACAGAAACAGTTTACCGGGGTGGTCGTCGAGGCGGGCAAAAAGGTCTACCTGACGTGGCGCTGGATTCCACCTTACACTCACGGAGGGAAACGATCATGAGATTAATGTTGCTGATATTACTGGGCCTGCTGACGGCCTGTGCATCCACGGATCAGAGGCCTGACTCGCAACCGGACTGGATCAGTGGCAAGAGCAGCCAGTTTCCGAGTTCGCAGTACCTGGTTGGCCGTGGCCAGGCGGCCCAGCGCGATGTGGCCACGGATCGCGCCCGTGCGGATCTGGCCAAGAACATCGAAGTGCAGGTGGAGGCGCAAAGTCGCGATACGGTCAGTGCCCAGCGCCAGACGCAGGGCGGAAAGGTGGCCGAGGAGACCTTTAGCGAGGCCGCCAGTCGCGACATCGTGACCCGTACTCGGCAGGTGATCCGCGGTGCCCGGGTGTCGGACGTCTGGCAGGATCCGCAAAACGGTGATATCCATGTGCTGGTCACCCTCAACCGGGCGCAGGCCGCGCGTCGCCTGCGTGACGAGATATCCCTTCTCGATGACCGCACCCGTACGGCCATCGAACGCGCCCGGCAGACGGATGATCTGCTGCAGAAGATCGCCGCCGCCCAGCGTGCCGTCGATGCGCAGCTGCAGCGCAATGAATTGCAGCGCGTGCTGCGGGTGGTGAGCCTTAGTGGACAGGGCGTACCGCCGAAATGGTCGCAGGCCGATCTGCAGGCCGAACTGCTGGACCTGCAGTCACGCCTGAAAATCCGTGTGCAGGCCGATGACGGCGCCTTGGCCTCGGTGGTGGCGGGGGACCTGGCGGCGGCCGGTTTCATGACCGGTTCCGAGGAAGAGGCGCTTTATACCCTACAGGCCCGTTTTTCCGCCGGGCCGTCGTCGCGGCGTGAGGGTTGGTACTGGCTGCGCGGCAATCTGGAATTAAAACTGGTGGATCGTGGCGACAACGTGCGTGGCACGGCCAGCTGGCCGTTGAAGGTGTCTGCACAGGAAAAGGCGCTGTTGCAGCAGCGCCTGATGCAGCTCATCGATCGCACGCTGGAGGATGAATTGAGGGCGGTGATTCTGGGTTTTGCGCAGTGAGTATTGGCTTGTAGTGCTGTCTCACTAACCACGTATCGTCATGCCGGGTACCGGATCAAGCCCGGCACAAGCTTTTTTGGCCCGGTATCCAGGAAGTCATTGAAACCACTGGATTCCGGGTCAAGCTCGGAATGTCCAAAGCGTTACGCGGGGCAGGCCCTGACGAGAGGGGTTGCCTGGATTCACTCTTGTCCCAAATACCCTCAATCATGCTGCTTTCCCCACAAATCAGGTGTTTGAAATACTGCAAAATCCGCTAACGGGACGGCAGTGATTGATTTGCCACAGAGTACACAGAGAAAAAATCAAAAAATTTTGATGTGTAATACCACTCCCGAGTGATTAATTCGAGTCTGACCCCTATTGCC
>CAZTPE010000337.1:0-2898 GCA_964614545.1 uncultured Ectothiorhodospiraceae bacterium | reverse complement strand
GAGCAATTGGTAATAACAACGGGTAAACCATATGTATGATGCCAAGCTCGTACCAAATGATCAGAGGATGCTTTGCTGGCAGAGTAAGGTGAATTTGGTTGGTACTGAGACGTTTCAGTGAATAGCCCATTTTTCCCCAGTGAACCAAACACTTCATCAGTGGAAACATGGTGAAAAATAAATGACTTTTCACCATTACTGGTTGATGATTGGCAGCGCTCCTGCCAATATTGTCGTGCAACTTCGAGCAAAGTATAAGTGCCTACAATATTGGTTTCGATAAACGCTGCGGGACCATCAATAGATCGATCAACATGACTTTCTGCTGCCAAATGCATGACGGCATCGGGTTTGTATTCTTTGAATATACGCTCCATTGCTGCCTTGTCGCATATATTGGCATGCTCAAAAAAATAACGTGGATGCTCAGATACCATCTTGAGAGATTCCAAATTTCCTGCATAGGTAAGCGCATCAACGTTAACAACGGTAACATCGGTTTCATTAATGAGCTGTCTTACGACTGCGGAACCTATAAACCCGGCTCCACCGGTTACAACAACGGTATCTATTTTTCGCATGCTGATTTTGTTCTATCTTAATGATTGATTTAAAACACTGGATTCCGGCCTACGCTAAAATGGCGAGCATATGATTGCTTCTGCCCTCCGGAACCCATGCACCACAAAACAATGATAATAACTGGCTAAACAAGTATTGGTCGGTAACAAGCAGGTGGTTCCGTTCTTTTGCTACCATGCGAGCCGGAAGAAACTGGACAGGCTCTGGCAATTCCAGCAATAAATCAAGGTCTCCACCTTTCGCGGCATCATCCAGGCGCGAACCAAACACGCAGACTTGCGTACGGCCACTTGCCAGCTGTGCTGTCAGTTGTCGAATAAAATCGATTTGGCTCGCTGTTAGTCGCATGGTCAAATTTCTATGTACCGTTGTTTTAGCAGGTGGCCAAGACTCTATATACTCTCTGAGCCCCAGCCATCAGAACAACGCTTGTTGGCAAAATCAAATCGACACCATCACTTTGGCAAATTGACGAAAATCATCCAGGCGCTCATTGAGAATTGCACGGACAATCGCCAAATTCAATTTCTGATAATCATGGACGGCTACGGTTCTGAAACCCTCCATGGCTTGCATATGAGCGCTGAGTTCAGCTGACAACAAACCCGCTTCTTCCAGCATACGAAAAGCATCACAGCTTTCCTGAGGAATACCAAGCCCTTTAATTCTGACTTGGTGCATAGCGGCATCAATCGCAGCCTCACAAACCCGCTGCAGATTGAGAACAATGGAATCCTGTCGAGTGTAGTCGGTTTCAAGCTCATTTTCATGCCCAACATATTCGTCAGCAATTCGCTTCAAACAACGCTCAATCGAAGCAACTTTGTTTAATAACACGTCATCAACCATAAACCGTACCATGCTGCTTTATATCTTCCAGTATGCCTCGTCGTTCTTCGTTAAGACGAGCGTAAGCAACATAGACATAGTCTTCGAACCGTTCGCAAATAATTGGGTTACTGCAATACAGACGTTTGCCAGTAGAAATTACCTGCATTCGCATCACCGTCGAAGCTTGCAAAAGATCGACCAGATCAACATCTTTGCCTATTACCTTGGCGATACCCTGCGCAACTTTCCACAGATATGCACTGTCCGTTGCGCTTTGAAAAAGTACAGCTAAATCGATATCGCTGTCTGTGCGCTCATGCGGCGTACCCCACGAGCCAAAACGGTATATTGATATAAGTCCTGGCAGGTTTTTGCTTGCTAGCCTGACAATATCGGCGATTCGATCATCCATGCTCAAACCCTGATCGCATATCCGGGTTCAGGTTTTCCAACACATCAAACTCGTCTTTCAGTTGTTCGATTTCAACTTTAAGTAATTCGTATTCCGCCATTTTACGTTTGAGAAAACGCGCTGTGAGCTGTGCTTTTTCTTCGATCCCCTTGCGGGTCAATAAATAGACGTAATTCCGCTTGCCAGGGTTGCGTTGGAAGTTGCGGGCCTTCACCTGCCCTTTGTCAATAAGTGCGCGGAGGCAATAATTAGTCTTTCCCAGACTAATGCCTAACGCCTTAGCAAGCTGGCGCTGACTAATGTCAGGCTGAGCCTCAATAAACTTAAAGATGCGATAGTGAATTTCGTCGTGGGGCATGGACTTGCGTGTGTCTCCTGGTGGGGCACTACCCATCCTGCTCGAATATGTTCACAAAATGAACGGTTGGCGTATTAGAGCTTGTATTGATTGTGGGGTCAAGAGCTGAACGCAGAACAGAAAGACCAAGCACTCAAGTGCCAAGGACCAGACATTGACGAGTTTCTCGCGGATAGTTTTTGGGGACCAGCAGTCGTTGGTATTTGCCGGACAAGGCTGCCAGAGCCATGTTTTTGCTTTTACGTTTTTATATCGATAGACAAAACATAACGGATTGGCGAGGAGGCACTTAGTAATCTAACATTTGGCACAAAAATCATGCCGCTACACCTTGTGAGTCCGTTCTACGTAATCACTTATGTAAATTAAAAGCGAAAAACACCCTCATTCTAAAAATTAACGCCTGGATTCCGGCTAAAAACATGCCGGAACGACGGTGTTTTCAGTAAAAAGTGTTAACAGAGTGATTCTGCTGTCCCTTAGTTGCTCAGTTGCAACTCATGCCAAATAGCTTGCGTAGAATCGACTTGGTTCATGCTATAGAAATGCAGGCCCGGGGCTCCTTGTTCGAGCAAAGTTTTGGCCAGTTGCGTGCTAACCTGCTGACCAAAGGCGCGCAGCGAGGCGACATCATCGCCAAAACCCTCCAGGTGTTTGCGTAGCCAGCGGGGAATTTCGGCACCACACATGTCCGAAAAGCGCGCCAGATTTTTAT
>CAZTPE010000336.1:0-2920 GCA_964614545.1 uncultured Ectothiorhodospiraceae bacterium | reverse complement strand
AGTCGCGATAAAAAACGTGCTATGCGTGTCGTAGCGATGCACCCAACAGGTGAACGGCGCTGCAGTTACAACGTTGATTAATTTCATAATGTTAACCCCCATAGCCAAGCGATCAATTGCGGAATCCAGGTTGAAGCTGGCTCTCCACCTGTTGCATAAAGGCCTCGCCCCGCTGCTCGAAGCTGCGGAACATATCAAAACTGGCGCAGGCCGGCGACAGCAGTACGGCATCGCCAGCCTGCGCAACCTGCGCTGCCAGCTTCACCGCCTCGGCCATGCTCTGCGCATGACGCACGGTTAGTGATTCCGGCAGTATCTTCTCGATCAGCTCGGCATCCTCGCCCAGCAGCACCACCGCCCGCACCCATTGCCGCAGCGGCTCAACCAATGGAGTGAAATCCTGCCCCTTGCCCTGTCCACCGGCGATAAGCACGATGTTCTCGGCGTCCACACCCCTGATGGCGGCAATTGTCGCGCCCACGTTGGTGGCCTTGGAATCGTTGTACCAGTCCACGCCCTGGTATTCCCCCAGCCACTGGCAGCGGTGGGCCAGACCAGCAAAATTCTGCAGTGCCTCAAGCATCGCCGCCATCGGCAGCTCGGCCGCCTGACCCAGCGCCAACGCCGCCAGCGCATTGGCCAGGTTGTGCCTGCCGCGAATGCGTAATTTTGCAACCGGTAATAACGCCTCAGTACCCAGACATAGCCAGTCTTCACCCTTGTTCTGACAGATACCAAAATCACCTTCCGCCGGAGATTGCAGACCAAAATGAATCAGCCGGCGTCCGCCAGCGAGCATTTCCAGCGTCGCGGTCACCCGCGCATCGTCACGATTGACGATCAGCACACCACTGCCGTGGAAGATCCGCGCCTTGGCGGCGGTGTAATCTGCAAGGCTGACATAGCGATCCATGTGATCTTCACTGATATTGAGAATGGTCGCCGCCACCGCCTCCAGACTGTGGGTGGTTTCAAGCTGGAAACTGGACAGCTCCAGCACATACAGATCATGTGCGTCATCGAGTAAATCCAGCACCGGCGTACCGATGTTGCCGCCCACCGCCACATTGCGTCCAGCCGCCCGCGCCATCGCCCCCACCAGTGTGGTCACCGTGCTCTTACCATTAGATCCGGTAATCGCGATCACCGGTGCGCTCAGCAGGCGGGCAAACAGCTCCACATCACCCAGCACTTCGGCGCCGCGAGCCCGCGCTTCGGCTACCAGCGGCTCGCGCAGAGAAACACCGGGGCTTAGCAACAGCACATCCGCCCGTTCAAAGGCGCTGGTCTCAAAACCACCGACGAACACCGCCGTATCCGGCAGCTCCTTTTGCAGCACATCCAGTCCGGGCGGATTGGCGCGGCTGTCGGTGATCGCCACCTCCACGCCACGCTCAGCCAGGAACCGGGCGCAGGACAACCCCGTCGCACCCAGGCCCACGATCAGCACCCGCTGCCTGCGCAGGCTATCCAGAATGTTGTTTTCATCTACCATATTTTTCTTCGTCGCCAGCATCATCAGCGAACCTTCAACGTCGCCAGGCCGACCAGCACCAGGATCACGGTAATGATCCAGAAGCGCACGATCACGCGCGGCTCCGGCCAGCCCTTGAGTTCGAAATGGTGGTGCAGGGGCGCCATGCGGAAAATCCGTCGGCCCGTGAGCTTGTAGGAGCCGACCTGCAGGATCACCGAAACGGTTTCCATCACGAATACGCCGCCCATGATGAACAGCACCAGTTCCTGGCGCACGATCACCGCGACAATGCCCAATGCCGCCCCTAATGCCAGCGCGCCCACGTCACCCATGAACACCTGCGCCGGATAGGTGTTGAACCAGAGAAAGCCCAGCCCGGCGCCGACAATCGCGCCACAGAAAACCACCAGCTCGCCCACGCCATGAATATAGGGAATGGACAGATAGGAGGAAAACACCGCATGCCCGGTGAGATAGGCGAACACCGCCAGCGCGCCTGCCACCATCACCGTAGGCATGATGGCCAACCCATCGAGGCCGTCGGTGAGGTTGACCGAATTGCTGCTGCCGACGATCACAAAGTAACTCAGCAGCACATAGCTGACGAGTCCCAGTGGAATCGCTACATCCTTGAACACCGGCACGATCAGTTCTGTCTCGGCCGGACTGACGGCGCTGCTGTAGAGATAAATCGCGGCGCCGAAACCGGCCACCGACTGCCAGAAATATTTGTAGCGGGCGATCAGGCCGCGGGGATCTTTCTGCACCAGTTTCTTGTAGTCGTCAACCCAGCCAATAAGCCCGAATATAGCGGTAGTGATTACCGCCACCCAGACGTAACGGTTACCCAGATCCGACCACAGCAGGGTGCTGATAAAGATCGCCACCAGAATCAGAGCCCCACCCATGGTCGGCGTACCGGCCTTGCTGAAATGGCTTTCCGGGCCATCATCACGCACCATCTGACCGATGTTGTACTTGCTCAGTTTCCTGATCATCACCGGGCCAATAACAAAGGAAATCAGCAACGCGGTGAGCACGCCGAGGATGGCGCGCAGGGTTAAATAATTAAAGACATTGAAGCCGCTATAGATCTCCTGCAGGTACTGGGCGAGATGGTACAGCATTAGCGTTCACCCCCATCGGCACTTAGAGCATGGACGATTTTCTCCATTTGCATGCGCCGTGAGCCTTTCACCAGCAAGGTCACATCTGCGGCAAGATCTTTGCGCAGACGATCGATCATGCTGCTATGGCTGCTAAAGGATTGCGCCTCATCACCAAAGGCCGTAGCCGCAGCACGCGACAGCGAACCCAGGGTATAAAGACGCTGTACACCGCTGGCCCGTACCTGTTCACCGGTTTGTGCATGCAGGGCTTTTTCATCCTCACCCAGTTCGCCCATGTCCCCCAGCGCCAGATAATGACGGCCGGAAAAGTCCT
>CAZTPE010000335.1:0-2927 GCA_964614545.1 uncultured Ectothiorhodospiraceae bacterium | reverse complement strand
GGCGAGCATCTGCACCACCATGTTGGGGAACAGGCCGGTCTCTTTCATGGCGACATTGATCTGTTGGCCGGTGGCGACCTCGTCGCGCATGCCGAGGATGGCCTGGGTATAGACGTGGTTGCCGGAGGCATTGGCCACGGTTTCCATGGCCTCCACCAGTGGCATGCCGGCGGCGAACATGGTGGAGAGCGTGCGCGCAAAGCGGGCGATGGTGGCCTTGGTGATGATGTCGCCGATGATGGGCAGCTTGAGAACTATCGCATCCATGGCGTGGTTGAACTTTCTGGAGCGTCTTTTCAATTGCACCAGCCCGTAGATCGCCAGTCCGATGCCGCCGAAAATGGCCCACCACCATTCCTGGAAGATTTTCGACATGACAATAACCGCCTTGGTGAGGGCCGGCAGGTCGGCGCCAAAGCTGGAGAACATGTCCTCGAACTGTGGAATGACGAAAATCAGCAGGATGGCGGTAATGATGAAGGCCACAGCCACGATAGCGGCCGGGTAGAACAGGGCCTTCTTGATCTTGCCCTTGATGGCCTCGACTTTTTCCTTGTAGGTGGCGATCTTGTCCAGCAGGGTTTCGAGGATACCGGCCTGTTCACCGGCGTGCACCAGACTGCAGTAGAGATCATCGAAATAGAGCGGGTGTTTGGCCAGAGACTCGGCGAGGGATGAACCACTCTCCACATCGGCCTTCACGGCCATAATGAGATCTTGCATGCTGGGGTTTTCGTGCCCCTTGCCGACGATCTCAAAGGACTGCACCATGGGCACGCCGGCGGCCATCATGGTGGCCAGCTGGCGACTGAAGATGGCAATATCACTGGAGGTGATCCTTTTCTTGCTCTTGCCAAACAGCGGCTTGGGCTTTTTCTTCACCTTCAGCGGGGTGATGCCCTGGCGGCGCAGGTCGGCCTTGACCAGGGCAAGGGTGGAGCCGGAAACTTCTCCCTTGGTGCGTTTACCCTGTTTGTTCATGCCTTCCCAGACGTAGGTGTCGGCGGCAGTCGAATTTTTCGCCATGCGTTATTCCTTGGTGACGCGGTTAACTTCTTCCAGACTGGTCAAGCCGTTCTTGACCTTGATCAGCCCCGAGCGGCGCAGGTTGTTGACCCCCTCTTTGGCCGCCTGGTCGGCAATCTCCATGGAATTGCCATTTTCCATAATGATACGCTGCATCTCCTCAGAGAGCGGCATGACCTGATAGATGCCGACCCGGCCCTTGTAGCCGCCGTCGCACTGGTCACAGCCTTCCGGGCGGTGGATCGTCAGACCGTCCAGTTCGTTTTCGCGGAAGCCCTCTTCCAGCAGGGCCTCACGGGGGATATCGACCGGCTTCTTGCAATTATTACACAGTCGGCGCGCCAGACGCTGGGCGATGATCAGCGAGACGGAGGAGGCAATATTGAAGGGCGCCACGCCCATATTCAACATACGGCTCAGGGTTTGTGGGGCGTCGTTGGTATGCAGGGTGGAGAGCACCAGGTGGCCGGTCTGCGCCGCCTTGATGGCGATTTCGGCGGTTTCCAGGTCACGAATCTCACCCACCATGATGATGTCCGGATCCTGACGCAGGAAGGCCTTGAGGGCCGAGGCGAAGGTGAGGCCTACCTTGTTGTCCACGTTGACCTGGTTGACGCCCGGCAGGTTGATTTCCGCCGGGTCTTCCGCGGTGGAGATGTTGCGGTCTTCGGTGTTGAGGATGTTCAGGCCGGTGTAGAGCGATACGGTTTTACCACTACCGGTAGGTCCGGTTACCAGGATCATGCCCTGCGGCTGTTCCAGTGCCTCCATGTAGAGCTGCTTCTGGTCTTCCTCATAGCCCAGGGCATCGATACCCAGCTGGGCGCTGGTGGGGTCGAGGATACGCAGTACGATCTTCTCACCGAACAGGGTGGGACAGGAGTTGACACGAAAGTCGATGGCGCGGTTCTTGGACAGCTTCATCTTCATGCGGCCGTCCTGGGGGAGGCGGCGCTCCGAGATGTCCAGCCGCGACAGCACCTTCAGGCGTGCCGAGATGCGCCGGTTCAGGGCCACCGGCGGGGTGGCGATTTCCTTGAGAATGCCGTCGCGGCGATAACGTACCCGATAGGTCTTTTCATAGGGCTCAAAATGGATATCCGAAGCCCCGGTGTTGATGGCGTCCAGCAACACCTTGTTGATGAAGCGCACCACCGGGGCATCGTCGACATCGACGTCGCCGGCATCGCTATCCTCTTCCTCGCCGGAACTGATATCCAGGTTATCGAGATCACCATCGCCGGAGAGTTCGGCAAGAGAGGTGTCGGCGCTGGCCATGGCCTTTTCAATGGTACTTTTGAGTTTGCCTTCCTCGACCAGAATGGCCTCGGTGCTGGCGCCGACATGGAATTTGATCTCATCCAGGGCCTGGAGGTTGGTGGGGTCGGATACGGCGACGAACAGGCGGTTACCGCGCTTGAACAGGGGCAGGGCGTGGTGCTGGCGTACCAGTTTTTCGTCCACCAGTTTGGTGACTTCGGCGTCGATATCGATACTACCTATATCCAGTAACGGAATGCCGAATTCCTCGGCGCCGATAGTGGCGATGACATTGCCGTCCACTAGCTTCTGCTCTACCAGGTAGCCGACGAGCGGTATCTTCTTTTTCTCTGCTGCGGCCTGGGCCTTCTCCGCTGCAGCTTCGTCCAGGTGTCCGTCCTGTACCAGCTTGCGCGTCAGTCCACTCAGAATGACTTGGGAACCTGCTGTTGCCATGGGCTTGTCGTTACCTCTAACTTGCTCTTGCGAATTCTATTTTGCGTATGGATAACAGCGGCTTATCTTGTGGTCATACGTGCTGTATGTCAATTTCGGGGATTGCGTACCATTCTCAGGTTACCCGCTGAGCAGGGCGAGGGCGGATTCCTCATCCTTTCAACGGCACATTGTCGTGTCTACCG
>CAZTPE010000334.1:0-2935 GCA_964614545.1 uncultured Ectothiorhodospiraceae bacterium | reverse complement strand
CGGTGATGATCGGCATGGGCCGCGCGGTGGGTGAAACCATGATCGTGCTGATGGCCACCGGCAACACGCCGGTGATGGACTTCAGCGTGTTCCAGGGCATGCGTACCCTGTCGGCCAACATCGCCGTGGAAATGCCGGAAGCGGAAGTGGACAGCACCCATTACCGGGTATTGTTCCTCGCCGCGCTGGTGCTGTTCGCCTTCACCTTTGTCTTCAATACGCTGGCCGAGCTGGTGCGCCAGCGTCTGCGTAACAAGTACAGTTCGCTGTAACCGAGTGCTGT
The DNA here is from genome assembly GCA_964614545.1 of uncultured Ectothiorhodospiraceae bacterium. Classification (GTDB taxonomy): domain Bacteria; phylum Pseudomonadota; class Gammaproteobacteria; order SZUA-152; family SZUA-152; genus DRQN01. Next base: position 2,652 of record CAZTPE010000334.1, on the reverse strand, counting down.
GAAATGATTCGTCACTGGTTCCAAACCGGAAAGCCCTGGATCTGGTTCACCGCCTCCGCAGTGAGCATCAGTCTGATCCTGGTGTTTGGTCTGCTGTTGTTGATCGCCGCGCGTGGCCTGGGTCACTTCTGGCCCAGCGATATTCTCGAGTTCCATTACACGGAACAGGACGGCAGCACGCCGGTGCTGATCGGTGAGCTGCACGACGAAGAAGAGGTCTCCGCTGCGCGTCTGCGCGATGCAGGTATTACGCTGGCCAGCGATGATCTGGTGACGCGTTATCTGCTCAAGATCGGCAACCGCGACATCTACGGCCAGGACTTCCGCTGGGTGATCGAGCCCAACATGCGTGATGTGCAGACGCCGGAAGACCTGCTCGCCGTAGAGCGTCTGGAGTGGGGCAACTTTTATGGTTATCTGCTCGCCGTCAAACAAGAAGGGGCCACGATAGCGGAGGGTGATACGGCCTGGCCGGCCCTGCAGGAGCGGCTTTCCCGGGCCGGTGATATCCAGGCCGATATCCACAGCCTGGAAAAATCCGAGATCGGCGCCATCAACTACGGGATGGAGCGTATCCGTCTCGCCAAGCGCGGCCTGGAGCTGGACAACGACAACGATCCGCTCAAGCTTGCCCAACTGGAAGAAGAGCGCGCCGGGCTGCAGGCCGAGTACGCCGTTTTGCAGAAGCGCCTGGCCGAGCTGTACCAGCGCATCAACCGCGATAGCATGACCATGCGCATCGCCGACGGCCGCGAGGTGGAGATTTCCCTGGCCAAGGTGGTGCACGCCTATCGCCCCAACGCCATGTCGTTGCTGGACAAGCTGGGTTTCTACTTCGCCAAGGTGGGCGAATTCGTCAGCGACGACCCGCGCGAGGCGAATACCGAAGGCGGCATCTTCCCGGCCATTTTCGGCACCGTGATGATGGTCATCATCATGTCCATCATGGTGGTGCCGTTCGGCGTGGTGGCCGCCGTCTACCTGCGCGAGTACGCCAAGCAAGGGCCGTTGACGCGCCTGATCCGCATCGCCGTGAACAACCTCGCCGGCGTGCCGTCCATCGTCTATGGCGTGTTCGGCCTGGGTTTCTTTGTCTATTTCCTCGGTGGCAATATCGATCAGCTGTTCTTCCCCGAGGCCGCGCCGGCGCCGACCTTCGGCACCCCGGGCATCATGTGGGCCTCGCTGACCCTGGCCCTGCTGACGGTGCCGGTGGTGATCGTGGCCACGGAGGAGGGCCTGTCACGCATTCCCAAGGCGATCCGCGAAGGCAGCCTTGCATTGGGCGCCACCAAGGCCGAGACCCTGTGGCGCACGGTATTGCCCATGGCCAGCCCGGCCATCATGACCGGACTGATCCTGGCCATTGCGCGCGCCGCTGGTGAAGTGGCGCCGCTGATGCTGGTGGGCGTGGTCAAGCTGGCGCCGTCCCTGCCGCTGGACGGCAACTACCCCTTCCTGCACCTCGACCGCAAATTCATGCACCTGGGTTTCCACATTTATGACGTCGGCTTCCAGAGCCCCAACGTCGAGGCCGCACGGCCGCTGGTCTACGCCACCGCGCTGCTGCTGGTGCTGGTAATCGTGGCGCTGAATCTGGCGGCCATCGCCATCCGCAATCGACTGCGCGAAAAATACCGCGCCCTCGAAGGTTAGAAAGAAGGTTAAAAGAGAGCACTAACAATGAGTAGCAGCACAACACCGACCCATGCCATCGATATGGACAACCTCGGCCGAGGCGCGGCAATCAGCCGCCTGGAAGACGAGACGCCGTGCCTCGAGGTCAAGAACCTGAACCTGTTCTACGGCGAGAAGCAGGCCCTGCACGGGGTCGACATGATGATTCCGAAAAAGCGCGTAACCGCTTATATCGGTCCCAGCGGCTGCGGCAAGTCCACCCTGCTGCGCTGCATCAATCGCATGAACGATCTGGTCGACAGCGTGCGCATCGAGGGTGAAATCCTGCTGGACGGGCAGGACATCTACGACAAGTCCGTCAACGTGGCGGACCTGCGCCGCCGTGTCGGCATGGTGTTTCAGAAGCCCAATCCGTTTCCCAAGACCATTTATGAAAACGTCGCCTACGGCCTGCGCCTGCAGGGCATCAAGGACCGCCGGCGCATCGACGAAGTGGTGGAAAAGGCCCTCAAGGGCGCGGCGCTGTGGGACGAGGTCAAGGACCGTCTGCACGAAAGTGCGCTGGGCCTGTCCGGCGGCCAGCAGCAGCGCGTGGTGATCGCCCGCGCCATCGCCATCGAGCCTGAAGTCCTGCTGCTGGACGAACCGGCCTCGGCGTTGGACCCCATCTCGACTCTGAAGATCGAAGAACTTATCTACGAATTGAAAGACAAATACACTATCGTTATCGTGACCCATAACATGCAGCAGGCGGCGCGCGTTTCCGACTACACCGCCTTCATGTACATGGGCAACCTGATCGAGTTTGGTGACACCAAGACCCTGTTCACCAACCCCAGGGAAAAACAGACGGAAGACTACATCACGGGCCGTTACGGCTAAGGGCCGGGAGAAAAAATGGAAAAGACCAGATCCGTAGGGTGGGCACTGCCCACCGATGCAGGCTTCCAGTGTTCACAAAAATGGTGGGCAGTGACCACCCTACACTCTGCTGTTACCGTAGATGAATGCAGT
>CAZTPE010000333.1:0-2953 GCA_964614545.1 uncultured Ectothiorhodospiraceae bacterium | reverse complement strand
CACCACTTCACCTTTGTCGCCCACCAGCTGTGAGAACTTGGCGGCGAGATCACCGGTGCCGCCGGCGATGTCCAGCACCCGCTGTCCCGCGCGCACGCCACTGTGCTCGATGGTGAAGCGTTTCCACAGGCGATGGATGCCCAGCGACATGAGGTCGTTCATGACGTCGTACTTGTCGGCCACGGAGTGGAACACGCCGGCGACCTTGTTGACCTTTTCCTCGCGCGGCACTTCCTGGTAGCCGAAGTGGGTGGTGTCTTTGTCCTGCTGTTCGTTCATGGTCGCTGTTCCCGCTGGGTGTTCATTATTTTCCGCAGGTCGTAGGTATGGGGTGAGCATCAGTGAACCCCACCGGGCCGCGGCTTGTTGGGCTGCGCCGTCCGCAAATGCACGCGAATGGACGCCAATCATAAACCAAAAACATTTGCGTTTATTGGCGTGCATTTGCGGATATCTCGGTGTCTTCTGTTCGGGTTCGTTCCTCATCAACCTACGGGGCTCAATTGCGGAAGCGGCTCATCGTGCCCTTTGGGTATCAGCCGCGAATAATATGGTTCATCCTATTCGCGGCTGAAACCGCTCCCACAAACAATGTCCACAACAACAACCTCTGATTTCATCGCGGGCATGGCCCGCTCCTACACGCTTTCTGTCACCCCTTGCGCTTGTGCCCGGCCTTTTCCAGGCGTTCGAGGTATTCGGTCCACAGGGCCTCTTTCTCGCTGCCCAGGGTGTACAAGGTATCCCAGGAATAGATGCCGGTGTTGTGACCGTCGTCGAATTCCAGTTTGACGGCATAGTTGCCCACCGGTTCAATGCCGGTGATGTTGACGCTTTCCTTGCCCAGTTGCAGTACTTCCTGGCCGGGGCCATGGCCGCGCACTTCCGCGGAAGGCGAGTAAACGCGCAGATATTCGCAGGACAGTTCGAAGTGTGCACCGTCGTCGAAGGTGATCTCCAGCACACGGGATTTCTGGTGCAGCTTGATGTCGGTCGGTTTGTGGGCTGAACTCATGCTGTGTTTCTCCGCGCTTTACGGCCAGGTTAAAGGATGTAACGGCTCAGGTCTTCATCCTGTGCCAGTTCGCCGATGTGGCTGTCGACGTAGGCAGCGTCCACGCTGACCATCTGGCCGCTCTGGTCGGCCGCCGTAAAGGAGATCTCATCCAGCAGGCGCTCCATCACCGTGTGCAGACGGCGCGCACCGATGTTATCGGTGCGTTCGTTGACCTGCCAGGCCACCTCGGCGATGCGGGCGATACCGTCTTCGCTAAAACCCAGCTCGACGCCTTCGGTCGCCAGCAGGGCGGTGTACTGCTCGGTCAACGAGGCATCCGGCTCGGTAAGGATACGCACGAAATCATCCACACTCAGGGCCTTCAGCTCGACGCGGATGGGCAGGCGGCCCTGCAGCTCGGGGATCAGATCCGAGGGCTTGGAAAGGTGAAAAGCGCCGGAGGCGATGAAGAGGATGTGATCGGTCTTCAGCATGCCGTACTTGGTGGTGACGGTGCAACCTTCCACCAGTGGTAGCAGGTCACGCTGCACGCCCTCGCGGGAGACATCCGGGCCACTGCTCTCGCCGCGCTTGCAGATCTTGTCCATTTCGTCGAGAAATACAATGCCGTTCTCCTCGACGTTTTGCACCGCCCGCATCTTGATGTCTTCTTCGTTGAGCAGCTTGCCGGCCTCTTCATCGGTGAGCAGCTTGAAGGCCTCCTTGATGGGCAGCTTGCGGGTCTTGGTGCGGGTGCTGCCGATATTCTGGAACATACCCTGAAGCTGGCTGGTCATCTCTTCCATACCGGGCGGGGCCATGATCTCCACGCCCATAGGGGTGACGCTCAGTTCGACTTCGATCTCCTTGTCGTCAAGATCGCCCTCGCGCAGTTTCTTGCGGAATTTCTGTCGGGTATTGGCGGCCTGTTCGCTGATCGGCTCCGGCTCCCCATCGGAACCAAAACCGCTACGGGCCGGGCGTAGCAGGATATCGAGAATGCGTTCCTCAGCGGCCTCCTGGGCGCGAAAGTGCACCTTATTCATTTCTACCTCGCGGGTCAGCTTGACGGAGATCTCCACCAGATCGCGGATGATGGACTCCACATCACGGCCGACATAGCCCACTTCGGTGAACTTGGTCGCCTCAATCTTGACGAAGGGCGCATTGGCCAGTTTCGCCAGACGACGCGCAATCTCGGTCTTGCCGACGCCGGTGGGGCCGATCATGAGGATGTTCTTGGGCGTGATCTCGCCCTTCAGATCGTCGCTTACCTGGGAGCGGCGCCAGCGGTTGCGCAGGGCGATGGCCACCGCACGCTTGGCGTCGGCCTGGCCGATGATGTGCTTGTCCAGTTCCTGGACGATTTCTCTGGGGGTCATCTGTGACATAGGTTCTATTCGCCTGTCAGTTCTTCGATGGTGAAATGGTCATTGGTATAGACGCAGATTTCCGAGGCGATCTTCAATGACTTCTCGCAGATGCTACGCGCATCCAGCTCGGTGTTCTGCATCAGCGCCCGCGCCGCTGATTCGGCAAAAGAGCCGCCGGAGCCGATAGCGATGAGGTCGTGCTCCGGCTCGATAACGTCACCATTGCCCGAGATCACCAGCGAGGCGGTGTCATCGGCGACCGACAACAGGGCCTCCAGGCGTCGCAGCATGCGATCGGTGCGCCAGTCCTTGGCCAATTCCACGGCCGCGCGGGTGAGGTGCCCCTGGTGCTTTTCCAGCTTGCCTTCGAAGCGCTCGAAGAGGGTGAAGGCATCTGCCGTGCCGCCGGCGAAACCGGCAATAACCCGGTTGTGATACAGGCGCCGCACCTTGCGTGCATTGCCCTTCATAATGGTATTACCCAGCGAAACCTGGCCGTCGCCGCCGATCACCACCGTGCCGTTACGCCGCACGGAGAGAATGGTTGTGCCGTGATATTGCTCCAAGGTGGAATCCTCAGTGA
>CAZTPE010000332.1:0-2959 GCA_964614545.1 uncultured Ectothiorhodospiraceae bacterium | reverse complement strand
CGCATGATGCTCAGCTTGCGCCGATAGGGTTCATGGGCGTAGCGGGCAGGTTTGTCGCGGAAGGCGAATTCGGCATAGGCCGTGTTGTCGCCTTGCAGGCTTTCCGTTAGCGCTGCGCTGGGGTTGCAGAGCTTGTCCGAATGGGTGAGCAGTTCGATCAGGTGCGGAATGCGTTGCAGATATTCCAGCAGCACCGCGTGTGACTGCAGGCGCAGAGCCATGACGGTGGTTTCGGGTTTTACATTGGGGTTGCCATCGCGGTCGCCGCCGATCCAGGAACCGAAGCGCAGGAAGCTGGGGACTGTCACCGCTTCCTCGCCACAGACGCGCGCCATGGAGCGTTCAAAATAGCGGTAGGTCTGTGGCACGGCCTCGAACAGGCACTCGTTGAAATAGGCCAGACCGTAGGCGATCTCGTCTTCTACCCGTGGGCGGATGCTGCGCACCTCGTCGGTCTTCCACAGGATTTGGATCTGGCTCTCCAGCTCTTCAACGATTTCATCACGCTCGGCCTTGTTGAGCCGCGTATCGTTGAGCTTCTGGTTGGTGACGAAGATGCGGCGCAGACCATCCATGATGGTGCGGCGCTTGGCCTCGGTGGGGTGTGCGGTGATAACGGGAATATAGGCCAGCTGATTGAGCAGGGACTGCAGCTGCTCGGGGGTAATTTTCTTTTCGCGCAGTTCACGCAACGTTGCGTCGAAGGAACCGGCCCACAGCTGACCGCCGCGGTGAACCTGCTTGCGGCGCTGCTGGTGGAAATAGGATTCCTCGGCGATGTTGACCAGACTGAAGTAGACATTAAAGGCGCGCACCACGTGCACCAGGGTCTGCGGTGGAAGCGTTTCGATCAGCCGTTTCAGGCGTCGTCGCCGGGCGGGATTGTCCTGCTTACGCAGACTGATGAAACCCTTGCGCAGGGATTCCACGGCTGCCAGCACCTCGCCGCCTTCCTGCTCGCGTAGTACGTTACCTAGCAGGGTGCCGAGGAGTTTGACTCTGGATCGAAGGGCCTTGTCGCTTGTGTTGCTGCTCATCTACGGTAAACGCCTTTTAGTGACTACTTTTAGGTGGTTGCTACTCTGGATTTTCAGCCAGCGGTGACGGGCTTTGTTCTGCCTGTCCGCAGTCGTTATGCTGTGTGCCGGATTTTCGTAGCGGGGCCTGCGGCCTGTGCGGAAAGCCGCTAATTATACCGCGAAACCGGGGTTTTGCTTCATTGACATGTCCATGTCGGTGGTGTAGACGCCGGGCGTGGCGGTCGCCAAGAGGTTGTGAACATGAAGTGGCTGGATAGAGTTCCCTTTTTTCCCATCATCGCCGGTGCCTTGCTGCTCGGTCTGGCGCCATTTACCCCGCAGCCGCATCTGCTGGAAAAGCTGGATATGCTGTTTTCGGGCACGCTACAGCGTCCGGTGGATATCTTTGATTTATGCCTGCATGGTGCATTGCCTGCACTACTGCTACTGAAAACCATCCGTTTTCTGCAAACCCGCGTGACATAAGAGGTGAGCGGCCGGGGAGTAACGTAGCAATCTCTTAGGGTTTTTCCGCAGCGCTATCCAGACTATTCGCGGGTTCCAAACCCAGGGTTGTTTGACTAGAGTTCAGATCAATGGCCTGTTGCTAATTTGTGATGATAAGCGGCAGCGTTATCGGTATAGTGGAATTGCCGGATGTTTCCGGTGTTTTAATCCGGCCGTGTTATTTCTCCTTTTGCGCCGTATTCCGGCTCGGGAGTTTCGGTCTTTAAGGAAGAGGTTGAGCGCATGCAATCAGGAACTGTGAAGTGGTTTAACAACGCCAAGGGTTATGGTTTTATCGTGCCTGAGGAGGGGGGTGATGACGTCTTTGTGCATTATTCCACCATCGATGGCGATGGTTTCAAGACACTGAAGGAAGGCCAGCCGGTGCAGTTCGAGGCCTCCGCCAGCCCCCGAGGGGTGCAGACGACTCGTGTGGTGGGCTCGGAAGGGAATCCCCAGAGTCAGAACTGATGCTGCGTATGCCGGGCCGGTAGTTCGCTGAGGCAGATCAGCAATTTATGTAGGGTGGGCATTGCCCACCCTATTAGTCCCGGTAGCGTTTCAGCAAGTCCCCATAGGCATCGATCCTGCGATCCCGCAGGTAGGGCCACACGCGCCGTACCTGCTCCGTGTGCGCCATGTCCACCTTTGTCAGAATGATCCCTGCCGCGTCCTGCGGACCCTGAGCCAGTATTTCCCCCTGTGGCCCGGCCACGAAACTATTTCCCCAGAAACGAATGCCACTGCCCTGTCCGCTCGGATCGACCTCGAAGCCGGTGCGATTGCAGGCGGCCAGCGGAATGCCGTTGGCGATGGCGTGGCCGCGCTGCATGGTGATCCAGGCGTCGTGCTGACGGGCCTGTTCTGCGGCATCGTCATTGTCGTCCCAGCCGATGGCGGTGGGGTAGAGCAGCAGTTCAGCGCCGGCCAGTGCCATTAGCCGTGCGGCCTCCGGGAACCACTGATCCCAGCACACCAGCACCCCTAGCCGGCCCACTGAGGTGTCGATGGGTTCGAAGCCCTGTGTCCCCGGCTGGTGGTCGCCGGGTGTGAAATAGTACTTTTCGTAAAAACCGGGGTCGTCGGGGATATGCATCTTGCGGTACTGGCCCACCAGGCCTTGCTGTCGATCCAGCACCACGACGGTGTTGTGGTACAGGCCTGCGCCGCGACGCTCGAACAGCGAAGTGACGATGACGATGTCCAGTTCGGCGGCAAGGTGGGCGAAGTGTTGCGTCGTGGGGCCGGGGATGGGCTCGGCGAGATCAAAATTGTCGGCGGATTCTTGTTGGCAGAAATACAGGCTGGTGTGCAATTCCTGTAGCAGGATCAGCTCTGCGCCCTGGCGGGCGGCGTTGCGGACAGCGGCCTCGCTGCGGGCGATGTTATCGGCCCGGTTGGCGTTGCAGGGGTGCTGGATCAGGGCAAGGGTG
>CAZTPE010000331.1:0-2970 GCA_964614545.1 uncultured Ectothiorhodospiraceae bacterium | reverse complement strand
ACTTGCGGATGTCCTTCACCTTGCCGTCGCTATCGAGCATCTTGCCCAACTTCAGCCCCAGACCGCGTGCGGCCCAGCCCAAGTGGGTCTCCAGCACCTGGCCGACGTTCATGCGCGAAGGCACGCCGAGGGGGTTGAGGACGATGTCCACGGGGGTACCGTCGGGAGAATACGGCATGTCTTCCACCGGCACGATGGTGGAGATAACACCCTTATTACCGTGACGGCCGGCCATCTTGTCGCCCGGCTGCAGGCGGCGCTTGACGGCCACATAGACCTTGACCATCTTCAGCACGCCCGGTGCCAGATCATCACCGGAGGTCAGCTTGATGCGCTGTTCCTCAAACTTGGCATCCATCTCCTGACGATGGCCCTTGAGCTGCTCGGAGAGTTTCTCCAGCTGTGCATTGGCCTCTTCGTCGCGCAGACGTACTTCGAACCACTTGCCACGATCCAGATCCGTGAGATAGGCCTTGGTGACCTTGGCACCGGCCTTCAGCCCGGCGGGGCCGCCATCGACCACGTGGCCGACGAGTAGTCTCTCGACCCGCTGGTAGATGTTTTCCTCGAGGATACGGTATTCGTCTTGCAGATCCTTTTTCACCACCGCCAGATCGGCGGCCTCCACCTGCAGGGCGCGCGAATCCTTCTCGACGCCATCGCGGGTGAATACGCGCACATCGATCACTGTGCCGTACATGCTCGAAGAAACACGCAGCGAGGTGTCCTTTACATCGGACGCCTTCTCGCCAAAGATGGCGCGCAGCAGCTTTTCTTCCGGCGTCAGCTGGGTCTCACCCTTGGGGGTGACCTTGCCCACCAGGATATCGCCCGGCTTGACCTTGGCGCCAACGTAAACCACACCGGCCTCGTCGAGCTTGGACAGTGCGCCTTCACCCACGTTGGGGATATCGCTGGTGATCTCTTCCGGCCCCAGCTTGGTGTCGCGGGCCATGCAGGTCAGTTCTTCGATATGAATGGTGGTGTAACGGTCCTCTTCCACCACGCGCTCGGAGATGAGGATGGAATCCTCGAAGTTGTAGCCGTTCCAGGGCATGAAGGCGACCAGCATGTTCTGGCCCAGGGCCAGCTCGCCCATGTCGGTAGACGGACCATCGGCCAGCACGTCGCCGCGCGCCACGATGTCACCCGGCTTCACCAGCGGACGCTGGTTGATGCAGGTGTTCTGGTTGGAACGGGTGTACTTGGTCAGGTTGTAGATGTCCACGCCCGGCTCGCCGGCGGCGGTCTCGTCGTCATTGACGCGCACCACGATGCGTGCGGCATCGACGGATTCCACTTCACCGCCACGCTTCGACACCACGGTAACGCCGGAGTCAATGGCCACGGTACGCTCGATACCGGTACCCACCAGCGGCTTGTCGGCGCGCAGGGTCGGCACCGCCTGACGCTGCATGTTCGAACCCATCAGGGCACGGTTGGCATCATCGTGCTCGAGGAACGGAATCAACGCCGCAGCCACGGAGACGATCTGGCGCGGTGACACGTCGACGTAGTCCACGCGGTCCGGCAGGGACATGGTGAACTCGTTCTGATGGCGGCAGGACACCAGCTCATCCACCAGCTTGCCCTTCTTGTCGATGGCGACGTTGGCCTGGGCGATGACGAACTGGCCCTCTTCGATGGCCGACAGATACTCGATCTGATCCGACACCTTGCCATCCACCACCTTACGATAAGGGGTTTCGAGGAAACCATAATCATTGGTGCGCGCGTACACGGCCAGCGAATTGATCAGGCCGATGTTCGGACCTTCTGGCGTCTCGATGGGACACACGCGACCGTAGTGGGTCGGGTGCACGTCGCGCACCTCGAAGCCGGCGCGTTCGCGGGTCAGGCCGCCCGGGCCGAGGGCCGACACGCGGCGCTTGTGGGTGACCTCGGACAACGGGTTGTTCTGGTCCATGAACTGCGACAGCTGGCTGGAGCCGAAGAATTCCTTCACCGCCGCCGACACAGGCTTGGCGTTGATCAGATCCTGCGGCATCAGGCCCTCGCTCTCGGCCAGGGACAGACGCTCCTTGACCGCGCGCTCGACGCGCACCAGACCGACGCGGAACTGGTTCTCGGCCATCTCGCCCACGGAACGGATACGACGATTGCCGAGGTGATCGATGTCATCGACCACGCCGTGGCCGTTGCGGATATCGATCAGCGTCTTCAGCACATCGACGATGTCGCTGGGCTGCTCGGCCAACAGTGCCTTCAGATCACACCAGGAGATGGTTTCCTTGACCTGTTCGGCCGCCAGGTTCTTGACTTCAGGCCACGGCGACAGGTCGGCCAGACGCACTTCGGCGGCGTCGCTTTTGGGCTTGAGCTTGTCTTTGATCTGCTTGGTGAAATAACGCAGGTCGTAAAGGATACCCATGCCGGTATCTTTTCCGCGCCCCAGACGACGGTTGAATTTCATCCGGCCAACGGCAGACAGGTCATAGCGATCACTGTTGAAGAACAGGTTCTTGAACAGGGTTTCGGCGGCATCCTTGGTCGGCGGTTCGCCGGGACGCATCATGCGATAGATTTCCACCTGTGCTTCAAGCGCATTGGTGGTGCTGTCCAGACGCAGGGTATCGGCAATGAACGGGCCGCGATCCAGGTCATTGGTAAAGATGGTTTCCAGCGACTTGACGCCGGCCTCCACCAACGTGGCGACCAGCTCTTCGGTCAGCTCGTCATTGGCATTGGCGAGAATTTCACCGGAGTCCTTGTCGATGACAGAACGCGCCAGCGCCTTGCCGACGAGATATTCCAGCGGCACAGAGAGGGACTTGAGGCCTGCCTTTTCCAGTTGCTTGATGTGGCGCGCAGTGATGCGACGACCCTTTTCCACCAGCACTTCGCCCTTGATCTTGATATCAAAGTTGGCGGTATCACCGCGCAGACGCTCAGGAATCAGCGTCAGCTTGGCCTCTTCCTTGCCCAGCTTGTAGCTGTCGGTATCGAAGA
>CAZTPE010000330.1:0-2971 GCA_964614545.1 uncultured Ectothiorhodospiraceae bacterium | reverse complement strand
CCCGACCCTTGCGGACCAACTGATTCACCGTTGGCATGTAAACTTGCTCCAACCCTTGAATAAATAACAGGCGGGAGATCCCGCCTGTTCAGAGGAGCGCGAATTTTAGGCGCATGGGCTTTAACTGTCAAGCCCGCGCCGGCCTCAAAAAGGATATTTCCCGAGGCCATTCACGCGATTATGATTCCACCGTTTCCTCGGTGTCAGTTGCACTGTCCGTCGCCTTGTCTGCCGACAGCACTTCATCGGCTGCGGCAGCCAGTTCTGCCTGGGTATCGACCACGGCGCGACGGCGGCGCTCATCGTGATAGGCCAGACCCGTTCCGGCAGGAATCAGGCGGCCGACAATGACGTTTTCCTTCAGGCCACGCAGGCGATCCACCTTGCCCCCCACCGAGGCCTCGGTCAGCACACGGGTGGTCTCCTGGAAGGAGGCCGCTGAAATGAACGACTCAGTGGCCAGCGAGGCCTTGGTGATACCCAGCAACATCGGTTCGAAGGTTGCCGGCATCTTGCCTTCGGCCACCACCCTTTCGTTCTCTTCCAGCAGGCGGGCCTTTTCCATCTGCTCGCCCTTGAGGAACTTGCTGTCACCGGCATCCTTGATCTCGATACGCCGCAACATCTGGCGCACGATCACTTCGATGTGCTTGTCGTTGATCTTCACGCCCTGCAGACGATAGACCTCCTGCACTTCATTGCTGATATAGGTCGCCAGCTCCTCGACACCCAGCAAACGCAGAATGTCATGCGGGCTGGGTGCGCCATCGGCGATCACCTCGCCCTGCTCCACATGCTCGCCTTCGAAGGCGGTAATGTGACGCCACTTGGGAATCAGTTCCTCATGGTGATCGCCTTCGGCAGGCGTAATCACCAGACGCTGCTTGCCCTTGGTCTCCTTACCAAAAGAAATCACGCCGGAAATCTCCGCCATGATGGCCGGCTCTTTCGGCTTACGTGCTTCGAACAATTCGGCCACACGCGGCAGACCGCCGGTGATATCACGGGTCTTGGACGACTCCTGCGGGATGCGCGCAATCACGTCACCGACCTTGGCCTCCGCACCGTCTTCCATGACGACGATGGCGCCGGCCGGCAGCACGTACTGCGCAGGAATCTCGGTGCCCACCAGGAACAGGCTCTCACCCTTGCCATCCAGCAGCTTGACCATCGGCCGCAGATCCTTGGCGGTGGTGCTGCGTTGTTTGGGATCGATGACCACCAGACTGGTTAGGCCGGTCACTTCATCGGTCTCACGCTGCACCGTGACACCATCAATGAAGTCATTGAGCTTGATGGTGCCCGCCACCTCGGTGATCACCGGATGGGTATGCGGATCCCAGGTGGCGACAATGGCGCCCGCGGTCACCTTCGCGCCATCCTGTACCGGAATCTCGGCGCCATAAGGAACCTTGTAACGCTCGCGCTCACGGCCATGGACATCCTGCACCGTCAGTTCACCGGAACGGGATACCGCCACCAGAACGCCGTCGGCACGCTGCACGGTCTTGATATTGTGCAGACGGATCGTACCGGTCGACTTGATCTCGATATTGTTGGCCGCCGCAGCACGCGATGCCGCACCACCGATGTGGAAGGTACGCATGGTCAGCTGGGTGCCGGGTTCACCGATGGACTGCGCGGCGATGACGCCGACCGACTCACCAATATTGACGCGGTGGCCACGAGCCAGATCGCGACCATAACACTGAGCACAAATGCCGTAGCGGGTTTCGCAGGTGATCGCGGAACGCGTATAGACCTGATCCACGCTGTTCTGCTCGAGCAGCTCGACCATGTCCTCATCCAGCAGGGTGCCCGCGAGAACCAGCACTTCGTCGCTGCCCGGCTTGAGGATGTCACGCGCCGGCACCCGGCCCAGCACACGCTCGGCCAGAGTCTCGACCACGTCGCCACCCTCAACCAGCGGCTGCATCAGCAGGCCGTTCTCGGTGCCGCAATCCTCGACCAACACCACCAGATCCTGCGCCACGTCGACCAGACGACGGGTCAGGTAACCGGAGTTGGCGGTCTTCAGTGCCGTATCGGCCAGGCCCTTACGGGCACCGTGGGTGGAGATGAAGTACTGCAACACGTCCAAACCTTCGCGGAAGTTTGCGGTGATGGGCGTCTCGATGATGGAACCATCGGGCTTGGCCATCAGACCGCGCATACCGGACAGCTGACGAATCTGCGCCGCACTGCCTCGGGCGCCGGAGTCGGCCATCATGAACACGGAGTTGAAGGACTTCTGCTTCACCGTGTTGCCCTCGGCATCGACCACTTCGTCGAAGCCCAGGGTATCCATCATGGCACGCGCCACCTGGTCATTGGTGTCAGACCAGATGTCCACCACCTTGTTGTAGCGCTCACCGTTGGTCACCAGACCGGAGATGTACTGGTTCTCGATCTCGCGCACCTGTTCTTCGGCACGGGCGATGATCTGCTGCTTCTCCTTCGGAATCACCATGTCGTTGATACCAAAGGAGACCGAGGCACGGGTGGAATATTTAAAGCCGGTGTACATCAACTGGTCGGCGAAGATGACCGTTTCCTTCAGGCCCACGCGCCGATAGCAGGCATTGATCACCGCAGAGATGGCCTTCTTGGTCATGGTCTGGTTGACCAGGTTGACGGACAGACCCGGCGGAATGATCTCCATCAGGATGGCGCGACCGACGGTGGTATCCACCAGACGGCGTTCTTCCTGCAGCTCGCCATCCTCGTCCTGAGTCACGTCGGTGATACGGATCTTCACCTTGGCATGAATCTCGGCGGCACCACTGTCGTAGGCACGCAGGGCCTCGGTGATATCGGCGAACACCATGCCCTCACCCTTGGCATTGATGCGCTCGCGGGTGATGTAGTACAGACCCAGCACCACGTCCTGCGACGGTACAATGATGGGCTCGCCATTGGCCGGCGAGAGGATGTTGTTGGTCGACATCATCAGGGCGCGGGTTTCCAGCTG
>CAZTPE010000329.1:0-2977 GCA_964614545.1 uncultured Ectothiorhodospiraceae bacterium | reverse complement strand
CGCCAGCCGGAAACCCTGGATCGCTGGCTGTTCGGTATCCTCGCCAATTGCTGGCGAGACCATTTCCGCCGTCTGCGGCCGATGGACGATATCGAGGACTACCCCCTGCATGACGACAACACACCCGAGCAGCAGCACGAGCAACAGCATCTCGTCGGCACGGTTCGTCAGGCCATTGGGCAATTACCGGAAGGACAGCGACAGACCATTACCCTGGTCGATCTGGAAGGATTCAGCTATGCCGAGGTATCGGACATCTTGCGAATTCCCATTGGCACGGTGATGAGCCGCCTGTGCCGGGCACGCAAGGCACTGGCCGGAAACCTGATTGAATACAAGCCGCGGACGACCGAGGAGGTCGGCCGCATCAGGAGAATATCATGAGCCAGTCTGAAAAATTTTCGGACGAATTTCTGAATGCCTTTATCGATGGCGAGCTGGACGATGCTGAAAGGGATCAACTGCTGGATATCCTGCGCCGCGACGAGGCGCTGAACGCCCGCGTCTGCGACCTGCAGAAGGTGCGCGAACTGCTACAGCACGCCTATCGGCGGCCGCCAGCAACGGCCCGGCAGCAACCGGACCCGGGCAGGGGCAGGCTGTCCCGCTTCAGTGCCGGCATCGCCGCCAGTGTCATCCTTGGCCTGGGCGTCGTCGTGGGCTGGGCCCTGCACGGGCAGCAGCATCCGCAGGGCGGCCTGCTGGACATCGCCCAGTCGATGCAACTCGACCCGACACAAACGGCAGGCCAGTCAACCTGGCGTGTGGTGCTGCATGTGACCACCGCCGACCCCTACCGTCTTAAAACCGTGCTTGATGAGGCGGAGGACCTGCTACGGCAGCGCGCCTCCAGCACCGGTAATGTTGCCGTGGACATTCTCGCCAATGGCCGCGGGCTCAATCTCCTGCGCGCCGATACCAGCCCCTTCGCCCAGCGCATCCGCGAGCTTCAGGCACGCTACGACAACCTGGCCTTCAAGGCCTGCCAGAATGCCATCAACCGGCTGCGCCTGGAGAAGAACATCGAGGTCATCCTGCTGCCCGAGGCGCAGGTGGTGCCAACGGCCATCGGCGAGGTGATTCGGCGCCAGCGCGAGGGCTGGGCCTATGTGCAGATCTAGGGCAGACCACCCCTAGTTTTTTCCAGCGATACCGGCAACAGGATGAAAGGCCCGGCTGATGTAAGCCATGACGGCCTCGAGTTGCGACTCGCTCAGCACCGACTTCCACGCCGGCATGGTGGTGCCGGGCAGGCCTTCACGGATCGAATGCCGCAGGCGCTCGCGCGTCATACCCGACATGAACCCCTCATCCGTCAAATTGCGCGGATGCGGCTCGAGAAAACTACCAATCCAGTTTTTACCCGTCCCGTTCGCACCGTGACAGAAGGCGCAGTTTGCCAGCCAGAGGCCCTCCCCGTCTTTTTCCAGCGGCGTGAGATCCGCAATCTGCAGCGTCATGTCATGCTCGGCATAGGGGGTCGCGCCGGTCACCGTGTCGGCCCGTCCATCCACACGATGTGAATAGCTGTTGCGCGGATATGACACCGGCCGCGGATCCCAGATCACCCCTTCATCCAACACCTTCGCCCGATCATGGCAGCTGATGCAGCTGTGCATAAAGACACGCTTGCCCTGCTGCTGTTCTAAACTCAGTGACTCCCAGGGGGTATCGATGGGGATGTCACCCCGCGCAAAGGGGAAGGCAGGCGCATATTTCTTTTCGTGATCGGGCCAGCCATTCTCCGGCGTGTGATAACGCGTATTCTCCGCCTTGCGCTCCATGAACTCCGTACGCACAAAGTCCACCACCAGCGCAATCTCTTCTTCCGTCAGAGTATTTTCAAAGGCCTTCATCGCTGTGCCGGTACTGCCGTGAGCCACCGTCATGAGCATGGTCTTGCGACTGAGCGTCGCCGGAGAGGTCGTACTGAAGTCGCGTGGGGTGGGGTTCAGGAAGGTCGCCGCCAGGGTTTTGGCGTTACCGGAATAACCGTGACAATAGTAGCAGCGAAAGTTGTAGATATCGCGGCCGCGCTCATGAGCGGCCGCTTTCTCATCAGGGCTTGTTGATAGAGGGCTTAATGGGCTTTTTTTTTGATATCTTCCTTCTGTTGCGTCTCTTCCTCTGCCGCAGCTTCCACGCCGCCGGCTTTGACGTCTTCAATAAAGGCACGGAACACAAATTCTGAGATATCGGCAATCTGCTGGTCATCCAGCACCTTGCCCCAGGCCGGCATCACCGTCCCCAAACGGCCCTTGGCAATGCTGTCAAAGATGCGTGGACGATTAAGCACCCGACGCGATTCCGGGCTGGTGAAGTCACGCGGGCGCGGAATATTGAAGTAAGCACGCGGGCCGTTGCCGCCGCCCTTAATCCCATGGCAGGTAAAACAATTCTTCATGAAAAAATCACGCCCCTTGACAGGGTTGCCCGTCAGCCCCCTCGGCAGCGGAAGGCTCATATCGTTAGCATCTTCATGACCCGGTGACGCACCGGCACCCATGCCTGCCATGGCCGGCATACCACCCGCATGCGGGGAAGACCGGCCGGCCGGAGGCTCAACAAGGCCGGAAGCCCCGCCTGTCACAGGGGGTTCAGAGGCCGCGGGCGCGGGTTCATGCCGGTTTTCCGCTGCCGCTGGCGTTGCACTAACAGACGCTGAGTCGTTTTGCTGCATCCTGGGTACAAGGCCCGTATCCTGATTCGGCGCAACGCCCATGAACTTGTAACGGATATAGCTGACAACGGCCTCAACTTCCTGAGCCGACAGGCGGCTCTTGAACGACTGCATCCCCGTACCCGGCCTGCCGTGAGTCACCGAAGTGATCATCCGCTGGCGCGTCAGAATGGATTTTGCCTCGTCTCCGGTAAAGTCACGCGGCGGCGGGTTGAGGCCGTTTCTGGCCCAGTACGCAGTGCTGCCCTTGTCGCCATGGCAGACAGAACAATTCTGGGTATAAACCGCCTCGCCCAG
>CAZTPE010000328.1:0-2994 GCA_964614545.1 uncultured Ectothiorhodospiraceae bacterium | reverse complement strand
CCAAGAATGTGGCACTGTTCGCCATCGCCTGCACCATGTACATGATTGTCGGCTATAACATCATGTACGACGGCGGCATCTTCCTCTCTGGCATTGCCGGCGGCGAAACGCTGGTGGCTGATGCACTCGCCGCCTCGGCCGAGAACGGCTTCGATGGTGATTCCGTCTACTCCGGCGCCTCCGACTTCTTCTTCCAGGTGGTGTTCGTGGCGACCGCCATGTCCATCGTCTCCGGCGCCGTGGCGGAACGCATGAAGCTGTGGTCCTTCATGCTGTTTGCGGTGGTGATGACCGGTTTCATCTATCCGATGGAAGGCTACTGGACCTGGGGCGGTGGCTCCGTGTTCGGCCTGTTCAGTCTCGGCGATGACTTCGGCTTCCTCGACTTTGCCGGCTCCGGCATCGTACACATGGCTGGTGCGGCTGCCGCCCTGGCCGGTGTACTGGTACTCGGCGCCCGCAAGGGTAAGTACGGCGCCGACGGTTCGGTTCACCCCATTCCGGGCGCCAATCTGCCGTTGGCCACCCTCGGCACCTTCATCCTGTGGATGGGCTGGTTCGGCTTCAACGGCGGTTCCGTGCTCAAGCTGGGTGACATGGCCAGCGCCAACGCCGTGGCCATGGTGTTCCTCAACACCAACGCCGCCGCCGCCGGTGGCGTCATCGCCGCCCTCATCGTGGCCCGCCTGATGTTCGGCAAGGCCGACCTGACCATGGCCCTCAACGGCGCCCTGGCCGGCCTGGTCGCCATCACGGCCGGCCCTGACACCCCCACCCCACTGATCGCCACCATCATCGGCGCTGTCGGCGGCACCCTGGTGGTGTTCTCCATCGTCGGCATGGACAAGCTAAAGATCGACGACCCGGTCGGCGCCATCTCGGTACACGGTGTGGTCGGCCTGTGGGGCCTGCTGGCCGTGCCGCTGACCAATGACGATGCCAACTTCCTCGGCCAGATCGTGGGTGCGGTCACTATCTTCGTCTGGGTGTTTGGCGTCAGTCTCGTGACCTGGCTCGCCATCAAGGCCATCATGGGCGTGCGCGTCAGCGAAGAAGACGAATACGACGGTGTCGACCTCTCCGAGTGCGGGATGGAAGCCTATCCGGAGTTCACCAACAAGTAAGTATGAAAAACGCAGTGCAAGACTGCAGGATTCACCGCAACGAACGGTTGAAATTGCACACTGTGTGACACACTTCCGCGGGCGCCCCAGGCGCCCGCTTTTTTTTGCCCATCCGGCAGGCTATGCTTTTCATTAACCCAGCAACTCTATATGTCGTAGTCTTCAGGTTAATACTATTCACCCCGCTCCCGAGGCCCGCATGAAAAAACTTATCGCCGTCATCACCCTTAGCCTGCTCTGCGCCGCCACCGGCGCCCTTGCCGGAAAGGTCTACAAATGGACCGATAGCGAAGGCAATATTCACTACGGCGAAAGACCGCCCACCAGTCAGGCCCGGGAAATCGACATCCCTAAGGCCCCGCCATCGAGCCGCAACACCCCCCCTGCGGGAAACTCCCTGCAAGAGACCAACAAACTGCTCGACACCCTGCAGAAGGAACGCCAGAAAAAGGCCGAAAAAAAGGCCGCTGCCGAAAAGGAACGTAAGATCCGGGAAACCAACTGCTCATTCTCAAAACGCAGACTGGCAGGCTACAAGATCGGTGGCCGTATCTACGAAGTGGACGAACAGGGCGAACGCAGCTACCTCAGCGACAGCGAGATCCAGAAACGCCTGGAAGCGGCGCAGAAGGAAGTGGACAAGTGGTGTAAATAACGGAAGTCAGTAAGTAGCCCGGATGAAACGCAGTGGAATCCGGGATGGAACCTCCCGGATTGCGCTGCGCTCCATCCGGGCTACCTTACCGTATGTTTTTTTATAAATAATGAATTGTGCATTTACACAAACAGGTCTGCAATAATCAAGGGCGCTTAAGCAGAATGGAGAAAGATAATGTGGAAGAAAGTTAAGAGTTATTCATTATATTGGGATGCATCGGATAAAATAGGTACGGTATATCTAAAACTAGCCGATGAAACAGAAGGTAGTATTAAACGCCTATCAAAAATGGAGCTGGCAGCATTTGGTGATACGCTTCGTAACGAAGATCCAGTATGGTTTCATTCAACCCGTGGTGATTTGTCCACTGAAAAAACACCTAGTGACGAAGAGGAACGAACGTAGCATGAGACATGCCCACCTGAAGTTATACAATCCCTTAGGCACGGTAAAGAATCTTTTCAGCTATTCGATAGTTACTAATGAGCACATTGATTAGACGATATACGGCGCAACGCCCTTCGGTTATTTCGCCCTACGCAGGCTATTGAGCCAGCGCCTGCTGCAAAAAGGTCGGCAGCACAAACGCCGCACGATGAATGTCGACATTGTAGTATTTCGTCTTGAAGGGCTTTGCGGCCACGTCGGCCTCACGCAGGCCTTCTATTTTTCCACCCTTGCGCGCAAGGGTGGCGGACCACCAGCCCGACGGGTAGATCATCTGCGGAAATTGCAGAGTCTTCACGTCAGCATAGCCGGCGCTGCGCATGGCGGTGTGCATATCGCGCAGGATGTGCAGGTGCAACAGCGGGGATTCGCTCTGCTGCACGATCATGCCGCCGGGTCGCAGGGCACGCAGGCAGTCTTCATAAAAAGGCCGCGAGAACAGGCCCTCGGCGGGACCAACGGGGTCGGTGCTGTCGATGATGACCACATCGAGGCTTTGCGGCACAGCGTCCTTTATCCACTGGATGCCGTCGCCAAAGATCAACGTGGCACGCGGATCATCATTGAGTTCGCACAGCTCGGGGAAATACTGTTCGGCGAGGCGCGTGACGCGCTCGTCAATCTCCACCTGCACGGCCGACTCCACCTCGGGGTGGCGCAGCGCTTCGCGCAGGGTACCGCAGTCACCGCCGCCGATGATGACGACGTTCTTCGGCGCGGCGTGGGTGTACAGCACCGGGTGGGTCATCATTTCGTGATAGATGA
>CAZTPE010000327.1:0-3009 GCA_964614545.1 uncultured Ectothiorhodospiraceae bacterium | reverse complement strand
CCGAAGCCACCGCCAATATTGAGTTTATGTACCGCAGAGGGCGCGTCATTGGCCAGTCTATAGGCGAGGGTGAAGGTCTTTTCCTGGGCTTCGATGATGGCCTCGGGGCGCAGGTTCTGAGAGCCGCTGAAAATGTGGAAGCCTTGAAAGTCTAGATCCAGTTCGCCTATGCGCTGAAGTACATCCGGTACGCGTTCTGCGTCGATGCCGAATTGTTTGGGACCGCCGCCCATTTTCATGCCGGAGGATTTGAGCTCGAAGTCGGGATTTACGCGTACCGCAATCTTGGGCTTAGAGCCCTGTTTCTCGCCCAGTCTTGCCGCAGTATTCAGTTCGGTTTCCGACTCCAGGTTGAGGGTAACGCCGGCGGCGATGGCACTGCCGATTTCCCGCTCTGACTTGCCGGGGCCGGCGAAACTGATGTTGTCGGCGGACATGGTGGTGTCCAGCGCCACGCGCATCTCGCCGCCGGAGGCGAGGTCGAAACCGTCGACCAGTCCGGCTAAGTGTTGTACCACGGCGGGCATGGGGTTGGCCTTGATGGCGTAGTGCAGGTGAATTTCACCCGGCAGGTGCTTGCGCAGGTGGGCGACACGCTCGCTGATCTTTTGTCGGTCGTAGGCATAGAAGGGAGTCTGGCCGACACGGTTGGCAAGGCGGGTAATGGGAATGCCACCGATCATGAGTTCACCATTTTCGACCGGAAAGGCCTCCAGTACCGAGGGGGCATGGCGGGGTTTGTTCATGAACCTGGCTCCAAACAATATCCGGGTATTGTCCACCCATTGCACATGATCCAGGCCATGAAGGTGGGCAGTGCCCAACCTACAAGTCTGGTTTTTTCTGTAGGGTGGGCATTGCCCACCTTGTGGGGCATGAGCAGGGCACTATTGGTGGGCGGTGCCCACCCTACAGCTACATCTAGAAGCTGAAAATGATTCTGAGGCAAGTTCATGTGGTGTTCTCCTGAAACAGGTCTTGCAATTCGCGGGTCAGTTGCTTGCGGTCGATCTTGCCGTTGGGATTGCGTGGCAGGCTTGATTGAATCTGGATGTGCTGGGGCACCATGAAGGCGGGCAGCTTCTGCTTGCAGTGCTGCAGGATGGCCTCGCTGTCTACGTCGTCACTATCGGTGGTGACCACGGCGACAATGGCTTGCCCCAGCGTGGGGTGGGGGATACCCAGGGCGGTGGCCTGGCCGACCAGTCCGCTGGCGTAGAGGGTTTCTTCCACCTCGGTGGGGCTGACGCGGTAGCCGGAGGTCTTGATCATGTCGTCCTTGCGGCCAATGAAATAGAGGTAGCCGTCTTCGTCCATCTTTACTGTGTCGCCAGACCATACGGCGATCTCTGCCAGAGAGATGCCGCCTTCTTGTACCGGCGCGGGGCGGAAGCGCTCTGCGGTGCGTTCCTCGTCGTTCCAGTAGCCCATTGCCACCAGTGAACCGCGGTGCACGAGTTCCCCGGGTTCGCCGGGTGAGCAGGGGCTGCCGTCTTCTCGCACCACCATGACTTCGGCATTGGGAATGGCGCGGCCCATGGAGTCTGGACGGTGGTCGAGTTCCTCGGCGGGCAGGTAGGTGGAGCGGAAGGCCTCGGTGAGGCCGTACATGAGTATCGGCTGGGTGTTTGGCAATGCCTCACGCAGGGCTTGCAGGGTCGCGCGGGGCATGGCGCCGCCGGAATTGGTGATGTAGCGCAGCGAGGCCTGGGCCTCTTCGGGCCAGGGCAGGCTGGCGATCTGGTTCCACAGCGGCGGCACCGCGGCGAGGCCGGTGATGCCGTGCCGGGCCACGGCGCGGATCACGTCGCGTGGCAGCAGGTAATCCATCATCACCGCGCTGGCGCCAATGCTGAAGGCGGTGGTGAGCTGGCTCAGGCCATAGTCGAAACTGAACGGCAGCACCGCGAGCAGCCGGTCCTCGGCGGTATTGCCCAGATATTGCGCGACGCTCTTCGCCCCGGCCAGCATGTTGCGATGCGACAGCACCACGCCCTTGGGGCGGCCGGTGCTGCCGGAGGTGTAGAGAATGGCGGCCATGTCCGTGTCGATGCGGGCGTGGGGCGTGAGGTCGTTCGCCGCCGAGCTCAGTGCGCGCCAGCCGCTACAGTCGACGCCGGGAATCGTCGGCAGGCCCTTGTCGTCATCGACGATGACCACGTGATTAAGGTCGTGACAGTCGGCCTGGGTGTCCGTCAGCTGCGCCGCGCGCGCGGTGGCGGTGACCAGAATGCGCACGTTGCAGTCGCGCAGGATGTGGCCGACCTGCTCCGGTTTCAGCAGCGGGTTGACCGGCACGAACACGCCACCGGCCAGACTGGCGCCGAACAGCGTGTCGACGGTTTCCATCTGCTTGGGCAGATACACGGCGACGCGCTCGCCGGGTGCCAGCCCCAGGGCAAGCAGGCCCTGTGCGGCGCGGCGGATGCCGTCGGCCAGTTCGGCATAATTGCGCTCGGTTTTCTTGTGCGTCAGCGCGAGGCTGTCTGGGCTGATGGTGGCGCTGTCGAGGATGAGGTCGTGGAGCAGGTCAGGCATGGTCGGGTGCGGTCGTCGTCCGTGATGGGTGGGCAAATTGTGTGTGGCAAAAACTGCCGGGCATTTTAGCACCTTTTGTGGGCGGATCTCAGTGCCGGGCGCGGCCCACAGACTTTGCAAAGTGCCGGCGATGAATTAGATTAGGCACCCGTTTGCGTCAGACCTTTTTACTCCCTGACTTTTCATCTCAGCCCGGATGCCACCCATGACCTATCCCACCATCGAATCCTTTGTCGGCAACACGCCGCTGGTGTGCCTGCAACGCCTGCCCGTGGGCAATGGCAACACTGTGCTGGTCAAGCTGGAGGGCAACAACCCGGCCGGTTCGGTGAAGGATCGCCCGGCGCTGAGCATGATCCAGCACGCCGAGGCGCGCGGTGACATCCGGCCCGGCGATACCCTGATCGAGGCCACCAGCGGCAACACCGGCATCGCGCTGGCCATGGCTGCGGCCATCAAGGGCTACCGCAT
>CAZTPE010000326.1:0-3011 GCA_964614545.1 uncultured Ectothiorhodospiraceae bacterium | reverse complement strand
CCCCCGACATTCGCCTTGTAAGGGCGACGCTCTCCCAACTGAGCTAAGCACCCCAGTGAAGGCGCGCTAGTTTACGGCATCTTTTAGCGCTTTACCAGCCTTGAAAACAGGATTTTTTGCAGCCGGAATTTGAATCGCTTCGCCGGTGCGAGGATTGCGGCCAGTACGTGCAGCGCGGTCCTTGACCAGGAAGGTACCAAAGCCGATCAGGGAAACCTGATCACCATTCTGCAGTGCGCTGGTGATTGCTGAAACCATTCCGTCAACCGCCCGGCTGGCCGCTGCCTTGGAAATGTCAGCACTCTCAGCAACCGCGTCGATCAATTCTGATTTATTCACAAATGTCACCTCTATCTAGTGGTTTTTATAAAATACGGGAGGCCCCGCTAAAAAACCGCCTGAGGCAGGCGGTTGGTCAAATTTCGCGGTGTTTTATACCAACCGCGCTTCCACTCTGTCAAGCGACAAACCCGACAAAAACCACACGCCACAAGGCTTTCGGGCCCGCGACATGTGGTTTCGTTGTTAGCTTATTGCGCTAACGCGTTGATTCAATGGGTGCGAATGGATTTCCCTTTGCCAGACTTGGCTCGGCTGCGGGGTTTTGCAGTTTCGCTCTCTTCCGGCACAGGATCGGGCATATGCTGGAGCGCGACCGCCAATACGTCATCGATCCAGCGGACTGGACGTATATCCAGACTCTGCTTGATGTTCTTGGGAATATCCACGAGATCCCTGGTATTTTCCTCGGGGATCAATACTATTTTGATCCCTCCCCGGTGGGCCGCCAGCAGCTTTTCTTTCAGGCCGCCGATGGGTAACACCTCACCACGCAGAGTGATTTCCCCAGTCATGGCCACATCGGCCCTCACAGGAATGCCCGTGAGGATGGAAACCAGCGCGGTGCACATACCAACACCGGCACTGGGACCGTCCTTTGGCACGGCACCCTCGGGGACGTGAATATGGATGTCATTCTCGGTATAAAAATTGGCATCCAGGCCCAGACTGCGGGCACGGCTGCGCACCACGCTCATGGCGGCCTGAATCGATTCCTTCATCACATCACCCAGCTGTCCCGTGACCACATGCTTGCCCTTGCCCGGCATCATGACGGCTTCAATGGTCAACAGATCGCCACCGACTTCGGTCCAAGCCAGGCCGGTCACCTGACCCAGCTGATCATTTTCCTCGGCCCGACCAAAGCGGAAGCGTCGTACACCCAACAGTTTCTCAATATTACGCGCAGTAACATTGATTTTTTTGGCATTCGGGTCTAACAGGATTTGTTTTACCACCTTGCGGCACAGCTTGGAAATCTCACGTTCCAGATTACGCACCCCGGCCTCGCGAGTGTAGTAGCGCACGATATCCCGCAGCGCTGCCTCACTGATGTGAATTTCCTCATCCTTCAATCCGCTGGACTTGATCTGTTTCGGCACCAGGTAACGCTCGGCGATATTGATTTTCTCGTCTTCGGTATAGCCCGCCAGACGAATAACCTCCATCCGGTCCAAGAGTGGCCCTGGAATATTCAGGGTGTTCGCGGTGGCGACAAACATCACGTCCGACAAATCATAATCCACCTCCAGATAGTGATCGTTGAAGGTGCTGTTCTGTTCCGGATCCAGTACCTCCAATAAGGCGGAAGCCGGGTCACCACGAAAATCCATCGACATCTTGTCCAGTTCGTCGAGCAGATAGAGCGGATTGCGTGTACCCACCTTGGCCAGGTTCTGTACAATTTTGCCGGGCATGGCGCCGATGTATGTGCGACGATGACCACGGATCTCGGCCTCGTCACGCACGCCACCCAGCGACATGCGAATAAACTTGCGATTGGTGGCGCGGGCAATGGACTTGCCCAGCGAGGTCTTGCCCACACCGGGCGGCCCCACCAGGCAGAGAATCGGCCCCTTCACCTTGCGCGCGCGCTGTTGCACGGCCAGATATTCAAGGATGCGTTCCTTGACCTTCTCCAGCCCGTAGTGATCCGCTTCCAGCACCGCCTCGGCCTTGGCCAGGTCGTGGCGCACCTTACTGCGCTTCTTCCACGGCACATTGATCATCCAGTCGATATAGTTGCGCACCACCGTCGCCTCGGCGGACATGGGCGACATCATGCGTAGCTTGTTCAGCTCGTTCTCGGCCTTTTCCCGGGCCTCCTTGGACATGCCCGCTTCTTCGATCTTGCGCGCCAGATCATCCAGTTCATTGTGGCCCTCATCGAGGTCGCCCAGCTCTTTCTGGATGGCCTTCATCTGCTCATTGAGGTAGTACTCGCGCTGGCTCTTTTCCATCTGCCGTTTGACGCGCCCGCGGATGCGTTTCTCGACCTGTAGCAGGTCGATCTCCGCCTCCATCAGGCCGATCAGGTGCTCGAGGCGCTGACGAAGATCGCTCATTTCGAGAATCTTCTGCTTCTCCTCGACCTTCAGCGACATATGCGCGGCAATGGTATCCGCCAGACGGCCCGGCTCTTCGATACCGGCCAGGGAAGAGAGAATCTCCGGCGGCACCTTTTTGCTCAGCTTCACGTACTGGTCGAACTGGGCCAGCACCGAGCGCATCAACACCTCACTTTCGCGCTCATCCAGATCGGTGGCCTTGCCGGATTCCAGCAGGCTGATCTGTGCCTGGAAATAGTCCTCGGTGCCCATAAAACTCAGCACCTTGGCACGTTCACCGCCTTCAACCAGCACCTTGATGGTGCCATCGGGCAGCTTCAGCAGCTGGAGGATATTGGCGACCGTACCCGTACGGTACAAGTCGTCCATCTCAGGTTCATCCTGTGAAGCATTTTTCTGTGCCGACAGCAGAATCTGCTTGTCATCTTCCATCGCGGCTTCCAGCGCACGAATGGACTTGTCACGCCCGACAAACAGGGGGATGACCATATAGGGGTAAACCACCACATCTCGCAGCGGCAGTACGGGAATGACCTGTAGCGGGTCATTGATTACATCTGAAATCTTGTCTTTTTCGGACATCGAGCATTCCTCGAAAATAAT
>CAZTPE010000325.1:0-3015 GCA_964614545.1 uncultured Ectothiorhodospiraceae bacterium | reverse complement strand
CATCCACACGAAGTTAAGGTTTTGAAAATGCTGACCGATAGTTAGAGCGAAGCTGATGGCGGCTCACAGGCTGCCGGAGTTAAGCGATAAAATTGAGTGAGTGGAGAAGAAAATGAACAGAGAAAGTGGCTTTACCCTGATTGAGTTGGTAATGGTGATTGTGATCCTCGGCATTCTTGCCGCCACCGCCCTGCCGAAATTTATTGATACCACGGGCGAGGCGCGTACTGCCGCCGTGGCCGGTATTGTCGGTGGCCTGGGTTCCAGTAACGCGGTGAACTTTGCCGGTTCGCTGGCTAAAGGGCAGGTGGTCGGAACGGCACTCGCTTCCGCGACGGCCATTCTCGGTATTACCGATACCACCGCAGGTTGTACCAATACAGTCGCCGGCAATCTGGTGGACGGCGTGGTGTTTGCCGCCTCCGGTTCGGGCAGCTATGCGGTTTCCGGTAGCTCGCCGACCAATGTGGGTGACACCGTGACCTGCACCGTAACCAGCAATGATGACAGCACCAAGAGCGCGACTTTTGTGCTCACCGGCACCAAGTAATGCGGACAGAGACTGACACGGACGGGGGCTGAGATCCCATGATGTGTGTTTATCCAGGCCGGACAGTTTCGCTGTCTGGCCTGTTTCATTTTAGGCCGAGATATGTCTGTTATTAGACTGCTGATTCTGTCCGTCCTGTTACTTGCCAGTACCAGTTTGTCGGCGGCGGTGATCAAGGGCGTGCAGAGCGGCACGGCGGTGAGCAGCGGCAATGGCGTGGTGACGGTGGGTATCACTGCCGTCGATCCGGCCAAGTCATTTCTGGTCTTCCAGAGCCGCTCTTCCAGCAATCGTCCACCGGGCTCTATGATTATCGGTCGCCTCAATGCCGGCGGCACCGCGGTGGAGTTCGTGCGCACTACCAATGAGACATCTACCATTGATATTCAGTGGTCGGTGGTGGAGTTCCTGTCCGGGGTGTCGGTGCAGCGTGGTGAGGTGAACCAGAGCAGTACCACCATAAACGTGCCCATCACGCCTGTGGCCTCCACCAGTCAGGCCTTCGTGCTGTGGTCCAAGGTGCCGAGCGCCGGCCATTACATCTGGAGTCTGGACGACCCCATCCTCGGCGAGTTGACCTCGACCAGCAATCTGCAGTTCCGCGTTGATCAGACCAGTAGCACCCATGTCATTGCCTGGCAGGTGGTGGAGTTCACCAATGCGGCGGACATCAACGTGCAGAAGGGTTCGACTTTGCTGCTGGGCACCAGTGCCAGCGTTGATATCACTCTGCCCACGCCGGTGGATGTCAGCAAGGCTTTCGTGTTGGCCGGCTTCCGCACCTCCGGCAGCGGGGCGGACGTGGGTGAGCGCATGGTCCGCGCGCAGATCATCGACGCCAACACCCTGCGTATCGACCGCAGTCGAACTGGCGACAGTCTAACGGAAATTGTCTGGCAGGTGGTGGAATTGAAGGACGGCAGCAGTGTGCAGCACGGCAGCGAGCCCTTTCCACTGGGCACCGTGCAGCGCTCGGTGGCCATCACGCCGGTGAGCACTAGCCGCGCGGTGGCCTTTGCCTCGGTGCAGGCGGCGGCCGGGCAGTCGCTGGGGCGGGCCGCCTATAATTTTGACGACATCATCGGTGAGGCCTCGGTGACCCTGGGTCTGTCGTCGGCCAGTATCGATATGCGCCGCAATTCGGCACTGGGCAGTGCCGATGTCGGCTGGTTCGTGGTGGAGTTCAACGGCATACCCGCGGTCACCTTGCCCAGCCCGGTGGCGGACTGGCGCCTGGACGAGACGAGCTGGAATGGTACTGCCGGTGAGGTGGCCGACAGCAGCGGCAATGGCCTTGATGGCATTCGTGTGGGCAGTGCGACGCCGGTACCGGCCAAGGTCTGCAATGGTGCATCGCTGAATGGCAGCAGCGACTATCTGCAAATAGCGGATAATAACCTGCTGGATATTACCAGCACCCTGACGGTAATGGCCTGGGTACGGCCGGATGTCATCCCCGCCAGCGGCCTGAAGAGCATCATCTCTAAGGATGAGAATTTCGAGTTTCACATCAATACTGCCGGCAATATCTACTGGTGGTGGCACGACAGTGGCGGTGTCTCGCACACTCTTACCAGCAGTGGCGCCAGCCTGAACCCCGGCAACTGGTATCACGTCGCCATCGTCTATGACAACGCCGGCAGTCAGAAGATCTACATCGATGGCGTAGAGCGGGCCAGCGGCACGCGCACGGAAAGCCTGCGCACCAATGCCGATCCGTTGCAGATCGGCGCCGACCAGGGTTACCCCGGGCATGAGTTCGATGGCCTGATTGACGAGGCGCGGGTCTATGATGCCGCGCTGAGTGCGGCGCAGGTGGCGGTGGCGATGAATGAAACGCACCCCTGTCCCGTTCAGCGCCTGGCCTGGTACCCCATGGATGAGGCCAACTGGTCGGGCCTGCCCGGCGAGGTGACGGATGCCAGTGGCAGCGGCAACCACGGCGTTCGTGTGGGAACCGCGCAGACCGTGGCCAATGGCAAGGTATGCCGTGCTGGCGAGGTGGTCAACGAGGGTGATGCCATCGACACGCGGTTGGATCTCGATGCAGATGTAGGACCTGCCGCTACGGTATCGTTCTGGTTTCGGCCCAACTGGACCGACGTGGCGCCTGAGCGTTGGCGCGACCGGGTTCTGTTCGACGCTGCCTTGCCCAGTCCGCTCGGCAATGGGGTCAGCAAGTTCTTCAAGTTGATCAAGCGTGGCGGTATCGCGGCCACCTCCAGACTGCTGTTTCTTTTTGAGGATGGTGCCGACAGTGATTTTTTCGTCAGCGCCAGCATTCCCCGATTGACCAGCGGCACCTGGGTACATATTGCCGTTACCTGGGACTTTGCCGGCAACCGTTTCCAGATCTATTTTAATGGTGCCCAAGTCGCTAATTCCAGTCGGTCGACGAACGGGATCATGCCGACCCTCGATACCCTGTACTTTGGCGACAATCGCAGCAGCTACAATTATTTCGG
>CAZTPE010000324.1:0-3028 GCA_964614545.1 uncultured Ectothiorhodospiraceae bacterium | reverse complement strand
GCTCAACAAGGAACTGCAGCACCACCAGTTCGGCGACGACCGCGAGCGCTTCCGCTTCGACAGCGACTGGATTCCCGAATTTCGTGACTATGCCCGCTTCTTCGAAGAGGTCATCAGGCAGCCCGGCGTCGGCGACGAGGTCGACCTGTTCAAGATGGAACTATCGGCAAAGTCACAAAAGGTCCGCGAAGAGCTGATGCAGATGCTGCTCGACGAAGATGAGCACAAGGCGCTGCGGGAACTGGATCGCATCGGCGACTATCGCAATTACCGCAAATATGAAATCTACAAGGAAGTGGAAGACAAGGAGCCCATCGCCCTGAGTGAATACGGCACCGGCAGCGGCGGCCAGCTGGAAACCCCGGCCTACATCATCCGTTCGGCGGCCATCACCTCCGCGTTCCGATTCGCCGAAGGCCACAGCCATCTGCGCATGGTACTGGTGGACGAGGCCTTTTCGAAAATGGACGAAACCCGCTCGCGGGAAGTCATCGACTACCTGACCCGCGCCCTCGGCCTGCAGCTGATATTCATCATGCCCACCAGCAAGTGCGGGCCGTTCATGGACTTGATCAGCAATGAATTCGTGTTCGCCAAATGCCCCAGCGAACGGCCCCGCGGCCAGCTCCACACCCGGGTACTGGTGGACCGCAAGCAATGCAACACGGAAAAGATCCAGCAGCTGTGGGCCAACCACAAACGCACGGTCTACCAGCAGGCCGAGCTGGATTTCATGGACGAAGTGCTGGCGGCGGAATGAAGGACGCACCCGCCTGGCTGAGCGAGGGCGCCGACATCGTCGGCCTGCTTTCACAATTCATCGACCGACTGGACAAACAACCGGCCACCGAACGCCAGCGGCCCGTGGCCATCACGCTGAATGAAAAAACCCTCCCCGCCCTGTTCCGCCAGGGTACGGAAGCAGATCACCTCTGGAATCTGATCCAAAGCCTGCAGGAAGACCATGCCGTCATTCACATCACGCCCAATAAGCGACGCGATCCCTTTTCGCCCGAATACACACAGGCAAGGCTCACCCTGCAGGACGGCGGCGAGGACACCCTGCGCCACTGGCTGCAACGCCCGCGGGGGCTGTCGCCCATTCAACAATGGCGAAAGGCCGTGGAAAAAAGCCGGCATCAATTTCCGGGCAATGCGGAAAAACTGTCGGCCCATCGCATTGCGGTAACCGGCAAGGAAGACGAGGCCGTGGTTGCCGCATTCGCCCAACTTGGCCGCCACTCACAGGCAGGGCTGAGCCTGCGGCAACTGAGCAGCCGCTGCTTCTGGGGAAATTCCAAATTCCTCGATAGCCGAGAAGAACTGATCCGTGAACTCTATCCAGATTTAGCCATCAGGGTGCGACCGGTGATGGTCAGCATCTTCATCCCCGAAACCATCGAAGGCATCCTGTTCATCGAAAACCAGGACAGCTACACCAGTGCCATCACCGGCAACCCGGCCGCCTGCAAAAACCTGATACTGGTCTACGCTGCCGGCTTCAAGGGCAGCGCCAGCAGAATCCGACAAGCCGACGGCGTCAGTCTGCACTATCACAGCAAGGCCGACACGCGAACGCAGCAACAACTGGAAGACTGGTGGTTCATGTGGCAAACCACCGACTGGCCCATCTGGTTCTGGGGCGACCTGGACTATGCGGGGATGGGAATTCTCAAGGCACTGAAACAACGCTTCAGCGAAATCCGTGCCTGGCCGCCGGGCTACGAACCCATGCTGAAATTGTTGCAACAGCAGAAAGGCCACAGCTCAGACATGGCCAACAAGCAGGCACAACAAGACCCAGGCACCACCGGCTGCGAATTCGCTGACCAAGTATTGCT
Source organism: uncultured Ectothiorhodospiraceae bacterium (assembly GCA_964614545.1). Classification (GTDB taxonomy): domain Bacteria; phylum Pseudomonadota; class Gammaproteobacteria; order SZUA-152; family SZUA-152; genus DRQN01. The sequence continues at coordinate 1,187 of CAZTPE010000324.1, read as the reverse complement.
GCCGGCCATACGCCAGAAACAGGCATTTATTGATCAGGAAGTCGTGTTTGAATCTCTGCGGAGTTGATTTCCCGAAGATTTCAGGAAAAAAGTGTAGTGTCCCCTTTCTACCTTTTTTGCCTCTGGTTTGAACAAAAAATCTACGCAGCTCACCGCTTGGGGGGCAATCTCTGGATTCCAGCGAAAACATGCCGAGGCGATTAAAGGGGACGCTACCCTTTAGATTAAAGGGGACGCTACCCTTTGGGATTAAAGGGGACGCTACCCTTTACCACCCTCTCCTTTCTTTGGCCGACCCTGCGGCCGATACTGAAGTGTCCGCCCCGCCATTTTTTCTAACCGCATAACAAATCGATCCGAACCACACGGCAAACCTTTGTCAGCATTTCGCCTTAAGGTGCTGATATGTTTAGATTCGTCACCCTCAGCCAACCAAGCCGACCAATCGACAACTTGTTTCAACTGGCGCTGCCAGACAGCTTTTCGGCAGAGAAGCCCATCCTCTCGCAAGCCACAATGCGCTGCTGCGCTGGACCATGGATACTTTTCAGCCTTTCTAACCATCCCTGCTCGCACAGGATTACGCTCAGTATAGCGAATGGCGGCCCAGAGATAGGCCTCATCAAGTGGCGAGGAGAAATATCGCCCTTGCCAAACATGACCTTTCCAGCCTTGCTCTCGATTAAGTCGCTGGGCATATCGCATATGCAATGGCTTGAGCACTGCCTGAAGCCCATCCTCTGTCTTAGGAATCAAAATAAGATGGATGTGGTTAGTCATTAAGCAATAGGCTATGACCTCTACTCGATATTTCTCGCAGTACTCTTTTAGCCAGCTGAGATAGACCTGTCGATCTTTATCGGTATAAAAAACATCCTCACCACGATTACCCCGCTGGGTAATGTGATGGGGTATTCCTGCAAATACAGTTCTCGCTACTCTAGGCATGCAGAGAAAATACCACGCCCTAAACTAAAAGGGTAGCGTCCCCTTTTAGGGCGTATATTCCGCGTGGGAATGAAAAGCCTGCCCACCCTACTTGGCTGGAGCCGGGCGCTTATCAGCATAATAATCAGGTACGGCGCTTGTCCCAGAATTGCGCCGCCAGCATCTTCATTTCCTGCGCCTTGGCGGCCATGGCGTTGCTGGCTTCTTCGCTGGTGTGAATGCCTTCGACGCTCATTTCC
>CAZTPE010000323.1:0-3071 GCA_964614545.1 uncultured Ectothiorhodospiraceae bacterium | reverse complement strand
GGAGGCGTTGGCATTACCGGAGACGGTATCGATGGAGATGGCCATCTGGTTGATGGCCGCCGAGGCCGCGGTGATTTGTTCGGCCTGGTGGTCACTGGCCTCGGCCAGGTGCATGGCGGTGGCCTGTGTTTCCTGCGCCGCCGAGGACACCTGCACGGTGGTCTCGTTGATGGTGGAGACCAGGCGACGCAGCTGGTCGATGGTGTAGTTGATCGCGTCGGCGATGGCGCCGGTGATGTCTTCCGTCACTGTCGCTTGGGCGGTGAGGTCACCGTTGGCCAGATCACCGATTTCATCCAGCAGACGCATGATGGCGTCCTGGTTGCGGCGGTTCTGCGCGGCTGTCTCGGCGAGGCGGCGGCGGGTGTCGCCGACGATCTTGAAGCCGAGGACGATCAGCAGCAGCAGGGCCACGGCACCCAGCAGACTGCCGGTGGTGGCATTGATGGCACGGGTATCACCCAGCGAGGTATAGGCCTGCATCAGATCCGTGGTGCGGGCCAGCAGGACTTCACTCTGCTCGACCAGGGTGTTGGAGGCCTGCTGGGCCTCGAACAGGGTCGGTGTCTGTTCCAGAATACGGCCCACCAGCTCATGCACCGTCTCAAAGGAGTCGGCCACCTCCGCCAGCTTGTCGCGGGCGTCCGGGTCGCGCACGCGTTTGATGTTCATCTTGCGATTGCCGTTCAGCATGGCATCCAGCACGCGGCCGAAGAGGGCAGCATCACGGCCGAAACGCTCGGCAGAGGCCGCTGCATCATCACCACCGGCGAGGATGCGGTTGGCGTTAACGGCGATACGCGGCACCAGCATCAGTTGGCGGCTGGCGATGTAGACCTGGCTGGCGCTGGCACCCGACTCGATCATGGTGCTGACCACCTCATCCGACAGGGCCAGCAGACTGGGCATGGTGTCGTTGATGGCGCCGACGAACTCGCTCAACATGCGGATGGTGCCCTCAGCCTGCAGGATCACGTCGGCATTTCTGCCGATGGTCGTCCACAGGGATTCCACCGCGGCCAGACTGTCTTCAACGGCTGCCGGACTGGGGGGCAGGCCGGTTTGTGGATTGCCATTGCGCAAAATCTGCAGATTGCCGGCAAAATCTTCACGATTCTGCCGCAGCAGCGTAAAGGCGGCCACGTTAGTGGCGCTGGCTGACTCCACGGCGTTCTTTACGATACTCTGCGAGAGCACGCGTTCCTCGCCTGACAGGCTGATGTATTCCTTGTCGTTGGTTGCCTGTCTCTCGACGTAGATGAAAGAGGCCACCGCCGCCAGGAAGAACATCAACAGCAGGATGCCGATAATCATCAACCCCCTGTCAAAGGCGAATTTGGTGTTAGATGCTTGTCTCATGGGTTTCGGCTCCTAGCCCTTGATAGTTTTTGTTTGCATCAGGTACGCCGGTTCACGGCAGCACCTTGAAACGACAATCGCGTAATAGCACTGGTTTGTTTTGTCCTGCACCGACACCGCCTTAGACGGCCACTTGCAGAAACTGCGGATCTTCCGCCAGGGTTGCCATGTTGAAGACGTACCAGGTCTGGTTTGACTGAAAAAAGGCCCCCTGAATATACGGCTTCACCGCCTCGTTCAGTTTTTTCACCCGAGTGACGGCCTCTTTCGGGTCAAAATGCTTGAGTCCCAATACTTCATCCACCAGCAGGCCGGCGCTCAAGTTCTCTTGCTGGATCACCATGATGCGTGAATGCGCATCATGGCTGATGGCCGACTGCCCCAGATAACCGCGCAGATCCATCACAGGCAGCAGGGTGCCGCGAATATTTGCCAGCCCCTTTACCCAACCCAGGGTACCCGGCACCAGGGTCAGCTTGGGGTAATGAAGGATTTCATTCACCTGCGTCAACGGTGCCACCAAGGTAATGTCGCCGATGCGGAAGCCAATGCCATGCCAGAGCACGCGGGTTTCGGCACGCTGCGGAAGGCCTTGCGTAGTCTGCAGGCTACGTTGCTCGATATCCTGCAACAGCGCCAACGGATGTTTACGATGATTCAAGCCGGTTTCCTGTCTTTTACTGGCTGTCCAACAGGGAATTGATGGTGGATATCAATTCCTTTTCCTGTGGAGGTTTGGTGACATAACCCTTTGCCCCCTGGCGCAGGCCCCACATCTTGTCCGTCTCCTGATCCTTGGTGCTGACAATAATGATGGGGATATTGCTGGTCTCGGGATCATTGGAAATCTGCCGTGCCGCCTGAAAGCCGTTCATGCCCGGCATCACCACATCCATCAAAATCAAATCCGGCTTGTCAGCCTTGGCCCTCTCGATCCCATCTTCGCCATTACTGGCGGAAATGACCGAGAACCCGTGTTTTTCCAGCATCGTGGTCAATACATGCAGCTCGGTAGGTGAATCATCGACAATCAAGATGTTTGCCATGGGTTAGGTCTCCAGATATTTCCCGTATTATTTTCTGAATTGAAAGAATCCGTGTAGACAGGTCTACAGTGTCGCTGCCAGATGCTCTCTGATGGCGTTCAGCAGCTCGTCTTTGGTGAAGGGTTTGGTCAGGTAGCGATCAGAACCCACGATACGGCCACGTGCACGATCAAACAGACCATCCTTACTGGTCAACAAAATGACCGGGGTGTCCCTGTAAGTGGGATTCTTCTTGATCAGCGCACAGGTCTGATAGCCGTCCAGTCGTGGCATCATGATATCCACGAAGATGAGATCCGGGCTCTGGTCGGTAATCTTTGCCAGCGCCTCAAAGCCATCGGTGGCGGTCACCACCTCACATCCGGCCTTTTTCAACAGCGTCTCCGCGGTACGGCGTATGGTCTTGCTATCATCAATGACCATCACCTTGACGCCATCAAGGCTGGCTTCCGGAGTATCGTTCGCCACCGCTACACCTCTTTATCAATTCCGTTTAACAATCATAATGGGTGAATACCCAACGGCGCGGCACACGCCAAATCCACCATGTTGGGGAAGATGATTTCCTACCTGGGAAATCTCCTCCCTGCTTATTCGCCTGAATCCGTGACTTCATGACGGCGCATAGCACAATCTCTCGATCCCATAGCGGTTCAAAAAATGCCC
>CAZTPE010000322.1:0-3078 GCA_964614545.1 uncultured Ectothiorhodospiraceae bacterium | reverse complement strand
GGATCCTGCGTGCCGCTTCTTCCTCGGCAGCGCGGCGTTCTGCTTCTGCGGAGGCGACTATTTCTTCCTGCTCGGTTCGGAATCGTTCCAGTTCCGCCTTCTGCTGCTCGGCGGCCTGCTCGCGTTCCTTCTTGGATTCGATCGCCTTGGTGATGAACGGCGGGAGTTTGATATCGCGGAGGAGCACGGCCTCGATGATGATGCCCTTGGGCTCGCAATACGCGATGAGCTGATCGCGCATGTTGTCTTGGATCATCCGTTGGGTCTCTTCGAGGAAGAAGTTCTCGGCCTTCTCTACGGTTTTTCCCTGCTCACGCAGCGCGGATCGGATCTTTGGGATGAGGTGAACACGGATTGCGTCGGCCTTGAGCCCGGTGTCGCCGAGGATCGCTGGCGCAGCGTCCCGGTTGATCCGGTACTGCACGCTGACCTCGATCGTGGTCGCGAGCTGGTCCTGCGATGGCACCTGCACCGTCTCCATGAGCGTGTCTTGCCGTGCGTCAAAGATGTTGAACTTGAGGAATGGGTTGTAGATGAAGTGCAGCCCCTCGTCGTAGGGTTCATCCTGGATATTGCCAAAGAACGTTGCGACCGCGACGTGGCCCGCGGGAACACTTCTTATAAATTTAGTCGAGAGAACCCCGACAATTATAAGGAGAATAAAGATAACAGACGCCTTGGGCACCCAAGACGGCATCTGGACCGGAGTAGGTTCGTATTTCATCGGTTGAGACTCTCATTTCTAACTTTGAAGTGATAGTGAATTTGATTCTGTTGATCTTTGTTTAGTCCCCGCCCAGGACATCGAACACGCCGCCTAGAACCGAGCCTTCGCCGGTCCGTCGGCCTCCCGTCTGCGGCGCGGCCGCGTAGATCCGGTTCGCGAGCCGGCTGAACGGGAGCGTCTGCATCCAGACCGTGCCCGGCCCGCGCATCGAGGCGTAGAAGAGCCCTTCGCCGCCGAACAGCTTGTTTTTGATCCCTTTGACGAACTCGATCGAGTACTCGACGCTCTCATCGAACGCGACGAGGCAGCCGGTATCGACGCGGAGTTTTTCGCCCGCCGCCAGTTCACGCCGAACCGTTGTCCCCCCCGCGTGCAGGAACGCCTGGCCTGCGCCCGAAGGCGAGCTCAGCCGTTGCAAGATGAAGCCTTCACCGCCGAAGAAGCCGGCCCCGAAGCGTTTGGTAAACGCGATATCGACCTCGACCCCTTGAGCGGCGCACAAGAACGCGTCTTTCTGGCAGAGAATTCGGCCGTGATGCTCGCTGAGTTCGATCGGCACGACATGCCCCGGATAGGGCGCGGCGAAGGCGCAATCCCGCCTCGTCGAACCGCCGTTTGCGAAGATCGTGATGAAGAAACTCTCGCCCGTCACGACGCGTTTGCCGGCCTCGAACAGCCTGCCAAACAGCCCGCCCGCGTCTTTCTTCATCGAGCGGCTCGTCCCCATCTCGATATCGTCTTCCAGATACATCATCGCCCCGGCCTCGGCCACGATCGCCTCGCCCGGATCGAGCGTAACGATCACGGCTTGCAGGTCGTCTCCAATAATTTCATAGTCAATCACATCGACGCTGAAGTTCGCGTTCCCTTTCTTCACTTCAGACTTGGCCTTGCTGCCACTCTACCCGAATAGCCCGCCCGACTCGTCCATCGCTTCATCGAGCAATCCAGGCCCTTCGTTTTTCACCCGGTTCACCCGCGTACTCACCGGATAAAACGACCACGCACGCGAATCAGCCGGCTTGCACATCGCCCGGAGCGCGGCGGTGCCCTCAACCCGCGGATCAAGCCACATCGTCCAATCGACGGGAGGCAGTATCACCGGCATCCGATCGTGCAGCGCCCGCAGCCGGGTGTTGGCCGGGCAGGTGAGCACGGTGCAGGTTTCCAGCCGATCGCCATTCACCGGGTTTTGCCATGTTTCCCAGAGCCCCGCCATCGCGAACGGTTCCCCGTTATTTCGAGAGGCCGCGAAGGGTTGTTTGGAATCGGCCGAGCCTTTTTTCCATTCGTAGAACCCGGTCGCGGGGATGATGCAGCGGCGATGGTGGAACGCGTCTTTGAATGTCGGTTTTTCGTGTGCGGTTTCGCTGCGTGCATTGAACGTCGAGTATCCGATCTTTGCATCGTCGGCCCACGAAGGCACCAGCCCCCAGCGGAGCCCAACGATCTCGGTACGGGAATCGCGTTGAAGCACGGCGGGGATTTCTTGCCCCGGCGCGAGGTTGTACCTGGGCAAACCCAGATCGAGGCCCGACGAAACAGCATCCACGCCGAGCATCGACGCAATGGCTTCTAAATCCATATTGAGTGAAAATCGCCCGCACACACGCCCATACTACCACGACGCGATGAGACGCCCGACTACCGGCGCGTCGTCACGCCAACAGGCTGCGGCTGCACCGCATGCGTGGGTTGCACGGCGATGCCCAGCGGGACACGCTTTCCACCCGGACCCTTGGGCGGGATCCGGTCTTCGTCGATGATCCGCTGGATCGCCATCACACCCTCGATCAATGTTTCGGGGCGCGGCGGGCAGCCGGGCACATAAACATCGACCGGGATGAACTGATCGCACCCCTGAATAGTCGCGTAGGTATCAAACACGCCGCCCGTCGAGGCGCAAGCACCCATCGAGATCACCCACTTGGGCTCGGCCATCTGCTCATAAAGCCTCTGCAAAACCGGGACCATCTTCACGGTGATCCGCCCCGCCACGATAAGCAGATCGCTTTGCCTCGGGCTAAAGCGCATGACTTCTGCGCCGAAGCGTGCGAGGTCGTACCGGCTCGAAGCCGTCGCCATCAGTTCGATGCCGCAGCACGCCGTCGCAAACGGCAACGGCCAAAGGCTGTTCCGCCGCGCCCAGTTCACGACACGCTGCAACTGCGTTGTCAGAACAATGTCCGTCGAGATCGCGCCTTCAATGCCCATCGGTGAGACTCCAGTGAAACAAGACGTACCGCCAGAGGGCATCATGCCCAAGGCCGCGTGAGTCGGCAGCGTTACAGTACGGCCATCCAAGCCCCGGGGCTACATTGAGCCCAAGAACGATCCCCGCTTGCTGATTT
>CAZTPE010000321.1:0-3078 GCA_964614545.1 uncultured Ectothiorhodospiraceae bacterium | reverse complement strand
AATTCATTGTCGAGGACGCCTGGTTCAGCTACGACGACCTGTTCGGCAGCAAGGTGGGCATGATGTTCGGCCAGTTCCAGGTCTCCGATCTCATGTTTCCACGTGAGACCCGGCTGACCTTTCAGGACTTCATCCCCTACCGTCTGGCCGGTATTACCTACGAACGCGGAATCACCCTCGATCGCGACTTCGGCCCCGTCAACCTCGCCCTCGGCGCCGTCAACGGCAATGGCATCGAGGCCAATGCCAAGGTCACCAGCGGCGGCCTCAGCCGCCCCGATCGCAGCTTCGACAACAACAACAGCAAGAGCATCTTCGGCCGCCTCGGCAGCGATATCGGCCCGGTAAACATCGGTCTGTTCGCCCTCAGCGGCAGGCATACCCTCAACAGCACCAGCAGCGAGACTGGCAAGATGGTAGCCGGCATCGATTTCTCCGGCAGCCGCGACGACACCCTGTTCTGGTTCGCCCAGCTGCTGTGGAACCGCTGGGGCGATGCCCTGGGCGCCAGCAGCGATGCCAGCTGGAGCACCGGCTTCATTGGTATCGATTACATTCTTACAGAGCGCTGGGCCCTGTCCGGACTCTACAACTATGCCGATGCCGGTGACTTCTCCGGCGACGCCTATTATTCCGGCATCGATCTCAACAGCCTTACCGGCACCGTCAGCTATTACTTCATGCGCAATATCAAGAGTATTTTCGAAGTCAACGTGGATCTACTGGCCGGGGATGCCAATGCCTATCGGGTTGCCAATGGGCAGGCGCAGGAGGGGTATATACTGCTGGGGTTTGATGCGGCGTTTTGAGTTCGGGATCATCGTCGAACTCATCCAGCGCCAGCACCCACTCACGCAACTCGACAAAATTTTTCTCGTTACACCACTCTGCGGTGTAACGTTATGAGAGTGGATCAACTGCCTCGAGTGAGGTGGAGCTGAGCGCCACAGGATGTGTGACACTGCGGAGCGATGTCACAGCTAGGAAGACCGTGCGTAAAGCAGCGAAGGCCATACAGGACAAAACGGCATCACGGTGAATCCGGCTCCTCAATGGCTCTCGGATACCATATTGATGGTGTATTTGGGGATCTCCACCACCAGGTCTTTGTCGTCCACCTGCGCCTGACAGCTGAGGCGGGAATCCGGCTCCAGACCCCAGGCCTTGTCCAGCATGTCTTCTTCATCTTCGCTGGCCTCGGGCAGGGAATCGAAACCCTCGCGCACGATGACGTGGCAGGTGGTGCAGGCGCAAGATTTCTCGCAGGCGTGCTCGATCTCGATGCCGTTGGCCAGCGCAGCATCACAGATAGTGGTGCCCGGCTCGGCCTCGATGACGGCACCCTCGGGGCAGATTTCTTCATGGGGCAGGAAAATAATTTTTGGCATGGTTTTCTCAGCGTTTACTCAGCTGAATTCCTCCAGTTTGTGACCCGCCATCGCGGCCTGGATGCCGGCATCCATGCGGCGCGCGGCAAAGTCGTCACTGGCGGCATTCAGGGCCTCGATGGCCTGTTTGATCTTCAAATGGTCGTCACCTTCGGCCTCGGCGCGCAGATCCTCGAGAGCGGCGTCGAGATGCGCACGCTCATCGGCGCTGAGCAGTCGGGCATCAACGGCCAGGGCCGATTCCACCGCCTCGATGGCGCGCTTGGCCTCCACCTGCATCTCGCGCAGGCTGCGTGCGGCGACGTCTTCCTCGGCGTGGGCCATGGAGTCGCGCAGCATTTGCTCGATCTCGCTGTCACTGAGGCCGTAGGACGGCTTCACCTGCACGCTGCTCTCGACGCCGGAGGCCTGTTCGCGCGCGGTGACGGAGAGCAGGCCGTCGGCGTCGACCTGAAAGGTGACGCGGATGCGCGCCGCGCCGGCGGCCATGGGCGGGATGCCGCGCAGCTCGAAACGCGCCAGAGAGCGGCAATCGCTGACCAGCTCACGTTCGCCCTGCACCACGTGCACGGCAAGGGCGGTCTGGCCGTCCTTGAAGGTGGTGAAGTCCTGCGCCTTGGCACAGGGAATGGTGGCATTGCGCGGGATCACCTTTTCCACCAGGCCACCCATGGTCTCGATGCCCAGCGACAGCGGGATCACGTCCAGCAGCAGCATTTCTTCATCGGGTTTGTTGCCCACCAGCACGTCGGCCTGGATGGCGGCGCCGACGGCGACGACCTTGTCCGGGTCGATGTCCACCAGCACGTCGCAGTGGAAGAATTCACCCACCCGTTCGCGCACCCGCGGCATGCGGGTAGAACCGCCCACCATCACCACATCCTCGATCTCGTCCAGCTCGATACCAGCATCACGCAGGGCGCGGCGGCAGGGTGAAAGGGTCTTCTGAATCAACGGGTCGATCAGTGCGTTGAGCTGCTCGCGGTTCAATTCGCCGCGCCAGACCTCGCCATCTTTAACGGCCACCGAGACCGTCACCGATTCGACATCGGACAAAGCCTCCTTGGCACGACAGGCTTCGGCACGTAAAGCGCGCATTTTGCGCACGGAAATATCGTCACCCAGACCAGCCTGCCCGGCCAGCCACTGAACGATGGCACGGTCAAAATCATCACCACCAAGGGCGGTGTTGCCGGCAGTGGACATGACCTCGAACACGCCACGATTGAGACGCAGGATGGAGATATCAAAGGTGCCGCCGCCCAGGTCGTAGACCACGTGCACGCCCTCGGAATCGCGATCCAAACCATAGGCCACGGCGGCCGCGGTGGGTTCGTTGAGCAGGCGTAATACATTGAGACCGGCCAACTGCGCGGCGTCCTTGGTGGCCTGACGTTGGGCGTCGTCGAAATAGGCCGGCACGGTGATCACCACGCCGGTGAGCTCACCGCCGAGGGTCTTCTCCGCGCGCGCCTTGAGCACCTTGAGAATCTCCGCCGAGGCCTCCACCGGGCTGATATCGCCGGCCACGGTGCGGATACGTGGCACCGTGGATTCACGCTCGGCACTCTCCGCAAATTCGTACTCGGAGCAGCTGCAGCCCTTGCAAATATCCGCCAGGCCGCGGCCCATGAAGCGTTTTACGGAACTGATGGTGTTGTGCGGATCCTCAATTAGCGCCGCCTTCGCC
>CAZTPE010000320.1:0-3086 GCA_964614545.1 uncultured Ectothiorhodospiraceae bacterium | reverse complement strand
GCCAGGGCGGCTACCGCTGAAGACGTCACGACGACTGAGCTTGCCACCGCAGCGGTTTATTCGGCCATTCAGGCTGCGGCGAGTGCGGATGCAGAAATCGCTGCCGTTGATGCGGTAACCAGTGATATCAACTGGGTCAATACGAAAAGCTCCACCGATGACGGTGTGGACCCTGATTTCTTTCGACGCCGACTGTGGAGCCGATCTGGTAAACAGTCTGCGCCAGAAGCGTGGCTGCGTGTCATCGAGAAATGGAAGGATGCAGCCAATTTTGCCGGCCTGGAGTGGGTCGTGGAGCAACACTTTCGCCTGCTCGAAGGTGGCGGTCTGGACGTGGAGGGCATGCAGGCCTTTCTGGAGGAGTGGTATAACGACGATCAGGCACGGAAAGCCCGGCCCACGGAGGTGCCGGGTGAGAAAGGCGCATCGGTAAAGGCTGCGGCCAAAACTGAGGCCAGCAAAAAGACGGAGACATCTTCTGCCGATGATGTGTCTGAGGAGCAAGTCCAGTTCCTGTCGGGCGGCATTGTTACCGCCGCTGCCGACATCCCTGCGGTCAAGGATCAGCTGGGCCGCAAGCCCCTGGTCGATACCCTGGCCGACATGCTGTCCTCGCCGGACCAATCCCTGCCCATGACCATTGCGCTGCTGGGTGATTGGGGCTCGGGCAAGTCGTCGGTGATCCGGCAGTTGAAACGGCGTCTGCGGGTGCTGGTCGGTGAGCCGGAGGAAGGGGAGGCAACATCGCCGGGCAAGGAAAATGCCGAGAAGCACGCCAATAACTGCAAGTATCTGTTTGCCGAGTTCAACGCCTGGGAATATGAGCAGACTGACAATATCCGTGCGGGTCTGGCGCAGGAGGTGGTCCGCGGCCTGACCGGTGGACTCTCGTGGTGGCGAAGACTGTGTCTCGCTTTCAGAAATGCTGCCACTCAGCACGGCATCAATTTCTATATCACCATTTTGTGGATTATTGTGATCTTCTTGCTGGCAGTTCTTAGTATCTATGTCGGCCAAGACCTGAATCTGGATGAGTTGAACACCTTCGAGTCACTGCTGGGTACCGGCTGGGTTGGTGTGCTGCTGCTTGGCCTAGTGAAGACCTCACAAAAAACGTGGCGCTTTCTCGAACACCCTCTGGCCGACAAGCTCAACACCTATCTCAGACTGCCCGATTACGGCAAGCATCTGGGTGAGATTCCCATCATCAAGCGTGAAATCGAAAGTCTCTGCGAGGCACGTCTTGGCGGCATTCCCAATGGCAGGTTACTGGTGGTAGTGGATGACCTGGATCGCTGTCACCCGGAAAAGATCACCGAGACCCTGGATGCCATCCGTCTGGTGATGAACCTGAAAAACGTGGCAGTGATTGTCGCCATCGACGACCGCATCGCTTTCCGCTCGGTAGCCGAGCACTACAAGGATCTGGCCCAGGACGGCATGCGCAGCAAGGAGGAGGTCGCCCGCGACTATCTGGGTAAGATCATCCAGCTGCCAGTGAATCTGTACCGGCCCAGGCCGAGCGAGGTCAAGAATTTTATTGGCAAGCACCTGTTTCAGCTAGTAAAAGAGGCCGACGTGCCGAAGGTCAATGCCTCGCCCGACAGGCTAGGTAATGCTAATGATAAGTCAACAATGCCGAGGGTATCACCGGTTGCGGCCACCCTGATCAAGGAGCAAGGCCTGGATGCCACGGCAATCACCGGCAGTGGCGATAAAGGCAGGATCCTGAAGCGGGATGTAGTCGGCTTTCTTCAGTTGGAGGCGGAAAAAAAGCTGAAAAATACGTCTGTCACTGAGGGGGAAAAGACGGGGAGGGTCGAGGCTTCAACGGCTGTACCCGAGCCGGAAGCTGATCCAGTCATGGAGCTGGATGAGACGAAAAGGCAAGAACGGGAGGCGGTGTTGCAGGACACTGCCTTCGAGCGGGACCTGTTTTCCGAGTTGACCCGGGATATGGGTTTTCACAATCCGCGCCAGCTCATCCGCCTACGCAATTCCTACCGTCTGCTCAAGGGCTATCGCCACAGCCGTGAAGGCGGACCAGTGGATGTCCGCTGGGTCGAGCATCTGCTGCATGGCCTGTTCTGGTATGAGTTTCTCTATCAGCAGAAGCTGACCGATCGGCGGCTGGCCGAGCTGGTCGCCTGGCAATGGTCTGGCGGTGATTGGGAAAAGGATGCGATACAGAAATCTGCCGAAGCTGGGGAAAAAACGGCAGCGAGCAACGATGGACGCCCGGCCAATCCTCCGGTGGTGAATATGAGTCGGCGCCTGAACCGGTTGTTTGCGGGGAATGTCGGGGACAATGGCTATGCCGACTTAATGCGAACGGTGCAAATGGTGGTGTTGCCCAATGCCCAGATGGGCCTTCTTCTCAGCCGGCACGATGTGGATGGAGCGCTCTATGAATTGACTGCCGCGACCAAAGGTGTGCCGCTGGATCCCTGGAATCTGTCACTGCCCCGATTCAAATCGCAGGAGCCATTCAGCATGCGCGTTGACGATTAGGAACGTGCACGTTTCTTAAACTCACTATCTCTTGCCATCAAGACAAGCCTTGCAGCCGGGCCGTCGCAATATTCCGCAGTCGGGCACTGGATCGGATCGATGTGCACATCGCCAAGCTTACCGATGAACTCGATGCTGTCAAAGCAAACGCGGATTTGAGCAACCACTGCCTGTATTCTCTGCAGAAACAGCGCGCTCAGGTTGAATCCCAGGAAAGTGTTGCGCATATCTTTCAGGTGCAGGAAGAGGCTGGGGAAGAGGTCGATACCACACTGGCAAGGATCGTCTTAAGACGCGTTGCGGAAAATGCCGGACGCCGACAAACCCTACGCCAAGAAACGGCGCGTGGTCAGGGCCACAGAGCTCTCAAGCGGGACTTATCTGGAAACACAGCAAGATGTGGATGTATTCCTGGAGAACCTGCGGCAGAAACTGGAGGCGGCCATCGCCGCTGATGAGCGTGTAGAGATCCGCTAAGATTATGGGTGTTTAATCACATTGATTCGCATGAAACAAGAGTATATGATTAGCCTTATTCAATAGTTATTGACGCACACAAAAGCAAAGTAAATGAT
>CAZTPE010000319.1:0-3098 GCA_964614545.1 uncultured Ectothiorhodospiraceae bacterium | reverse complement strand
GGCGGAGCCGTCAGATTTACAGTCTGATCCCTTTGGCCACTCGGGAACCCCTCCCGAAAGGAGCGGCGTAGTTTGCTCGAAAGAACGCATTGTGTCAACTATCTTACTGGCCTATATTTAAGCGAATTTGCAGTGCCTCCTGCCCGCGTCACCGCCGTCGCCGGCCAGCGGGAAAATCACCGAGGAATTTCCAGATGACCGTCATCCGCGAGGAAGACTTTATCACCAGCATTGCCGATGCCCTGCAGTACATTTCCTACTATCACAGTCCTGACTTCATCCACGCCCTGCATGACGCGTACCGGCGCGAGGAATCACCCGCCGCGCGCGATGCCATGGCGCAGATTCTGGTCAATTCACGCCTATGCGCCGAAGGACACCGGCCGATCTGCCAGGATACCGGTATCGTGGTGGTCTTTCTGCGTGTGGGTATGGACGTGCGCTGGGCGGGCACACGATCCGTGGAAGCAATGATCAACGAGGGCGTGCGCCGCGCCTATCTCGACCCGGACAACCCGCTGCGCGCCTCAGTGGTCAGCGATCCGGCCGGCATGCGCACCAATACCGGCGACAACACCCCAGCGGTGATCCATACGGAGCTGGTGGCCGGCGAACGCATTGACATCACCATCGCGGCCAAGGGCGGAGGATCGGAAAACAAGGCCCGCTTCACGGTGCTCAACCCCAGCGACGACATCGCCGAATGGGTGCTGAATACCGTACCCACCCTCGGCGCCGGCTGGTGCCCGCCGGGCATCCTCGGCATCGGCATCGGCGGCACCCCGGAGAAGGCCATGCTGCTGGCTAAGCGGTCGCTGATGGCCCCCATCGACATCCAGGCCCTGCGCCAGCGCGGCCCGCGGAACACCGCCGAGGAACTGCGCCTGACCCTGTTCGACGGGGTTAACGCGCTGGGCATTGGTGCGCAAGGGCTGGGCGGCCTGACCACGGTACTGGACGTGAAGGTGCTGGACTATCCCACCCACGCCGCCTCCAAGCCCGTGGCGCTAATCCCCAACTGCGCCGCCACCCGTCACATTCATTTCAGCCTCGATGGCAACGGCCCGGCGCAGCTGCCGGTGCCAAAGCTGAAAGACTGGCCCGACATTGCCCTCGCCAGCCAGGACAGCGCCCGCCGCGTCGATCTCGACCGCGTGACGCCAGAGCAGGCGCGCGACTGGCAGCCCGGCGAGACCCTGCTGCTCTCCGGCCGCCTGCTCACCGGGCGCGACGCCGCGCACAAGAAGCTCATTGATCGGCTCAACCGTGGTGAACCGCTGCCCGAAGGCGTCGACCTGCGCGGTCGCTTCATCTATTACGTCGGCCCGGTGGACGCGGTACGTGACGAGGTCGTCGGCCCCGCCGGCCCCACCACCGCCACGCGCATGGACAAGTTCACCGACACCCTGCTGGAAAAGACCGGCCTGCTGGGCATGATCGGTAAGGCCGAGCGTGGCCCCGAGGCCATCGAATCCATCGCCCGCCACGGTGCGGTCTACCTCATTGCCACCGGGGGTGCGGCCTATCTGGTCTCCAAGGCCATTCGCTCATCGAAGGTCATCGCCTTTCCTGAACTGGGCATGGAGGCGATCCAGGAATTCGTCGTGGAAGATATGCCGGTCACCGTCGCAGTAGACAGCCGCGGCGTATCCATCCACGAAAAAGGGCCCGCACAGTGGCGGGCCAGGATTGCCGGTATCCCCATAAAACAGGCATAGGGATCCGTATCCGGACTTGCGACCGGAAGAGCGAGGCGCCGGTCAGCGCGCCTGGGCCAGTGCCTCCTTGATCTCCTCCTGCGAGGCATTACGGGGGATCACCAGCTCGACGCCCACCGGCACTTCATCGGCGCGCTGGAGCTTGTCGCGGTTGGCCTTCAGCAGCAGCGGCCACAGGTCCGCATTGCCATAGACTTCGGGACGCGCGGCAATCGCCGACAGCGTGTCGCCTTCGCGCACCGTCACCTGCGCCAGCTTGCCATCGCTCGCCACCGGGGACTTGAAGGTTGCACCTGGCGCAACCTCACCCACCAGCGCACTCACCAGCATCAGCGCTACCTCGGACTTGCCGGCCTTCAGGGCCGATTCCGCCGAATCCAGCCGCATACGCTGCGTCGAACTCATCTTGCCCGAATACTCATCGCGCAACAGGGCAACACGCTGCTGCGCCATTCCGGCATAGCGGTCATTCAGGGCGGCACGGACACGTGTGCCCGCCTCCCCGGCCAGTTTGCGCGCCTGCGTGGCATCACCGGCATCCACCGCCTCGCGGGCCTGTTGCAGCCGGGCTTTGGCCGCTGGCTGCGGCATGCCGCGCGCCTCCGCCATGCGGATATCGGCCATCGCCGCATCAATATCGCCACGGGCCTCGGCCAACGCCAGCGTGGACGAACGCGGCGCCGGCACACTGGCTTCGGCGGGTGTTTCGGCCAGAGCCTCGGCAGCATCGTCCTCCACTGGCGTCGCGGATTCACCCGCAGCTGCCGTACTCTCGGGCCCCGCCGCGGGTTGCCCCTCAGCCGCCAGACTCTCTGGCTCCACCACGGATTCCCCGCCCGGCATCGAGGCACATCCCGCCAGTGCACCCGTTAGCATCAAGACCAACCACAGCCCGGTCTTTTCAACACTCCTCATCCTCTACCTCCCAGTGTCTCAGGACACTCTCGATTGGTATATTAAGCTCATGGAAACACCGGCTACGCAACCGGCCCGCCACTCCATGCCAAGCATACTCGCAAGGCACAAATCTGCAAAAAATTTAGGGAGATACGTCAGAAATGACTATTGGGAAGATTTCGACTGTGCGTTGACGGCCTGCTCACGTGCAGCTTCCGCATCCTCGCGGGCCTGCCGGTAATAGCCTTCCGTCAGCGCCTCCTCGGCACGCTGCAACAAGTTCTCTGCGGCCTGAAGCTCCTCGGGTGCATAAGTCCGCGCATCTGCCTGGCGTGCGGCTTCAACGGCCTGCCGGGCATCGCTCATTTCCTGCACGGGCACTCCGGCACAGGCCGAAAGCAGCCCAGTGAAAAGCAGTCCAGCGAAAACCGTGCGGCGAAGACAGGATCGTGGGGAGCGGGGCATCATGGGCAGTGGCCGAGG
>CAZTPE010000318.1:0-3170 GCA_964614545.1 uncultured Ectothiorhodospiraceae bacterium | reverse complement strand
CAGTGTGAGTTACTGCTATCCCGCAACTTCCTGGCGAGAAGCCGCTTTGATCCTGGTGAATGGGGGATACAGCAGTCTGCCAGTCATCGATTCGAATGAGAACCTCGTTGGGATTGTAAATGAACATGATCTTCTTAAGGTCCTGCTGGATAAAAAGGATGAAAACAAGACCAAGATAGAAGATATTATGGCGGAAAATCCGACGACAGTGACGGAAGACACTCCGATAATGGATATCATCAATCTACTGGAAAAGAAACATCTGACAAGGGTTCCTGTGGTTAAGGATTCCAAAATGGTAGGAATCCTGGCGAGACGCGATCTTCTCTTATGCCATTTAAGGGCGACATCAGAACCACCTCATGCATTTTAAAATGCGTCCATTAGTGTCTGCTTAATTCTCCTGTTTTTTCACCGGATGCAGGGTCATGAGCAACGACGGCAGCAAAACCTACACTATCCAGGTAAATCACGTCACCCGCGTCGAAGGCCATGGCTCCATCAAGGTCTCCACGCGCAACGGCGAGGTCGAGGAGCTGAAGCTGTCCATCGTTGAGGCGCATCGCTTTTTTGAGAGCTTCACCCAGGGCATGCTGCCGCACGAGATCCCGTGGATCGTCGGGCGCATTTGCGGCATCTGCTGTGTCGGCCATCAACTGGCGGCCAGCAAGGCAGTGGAGGCTGCCCTCGGCCTGGCGGTCAGCGCACAGAGCCTGCGGCTGCGTAAACTGCTCAACGAATCACAGATCCTGCAGAGCCACCTGCTGCACGTCTATTTTCTCGCCATACCGGACTACGTCGGCGTGCCCAGCGTACTGCCGCTGATCAAGACCCATCCCGAGGTGGTCAAACGCGCCCTGAAGCTGAAACATCTGGCCAATGAATTTACCACCGTCATCGGTGGTCGCGCCCTACACCCCATGTCCAACACCCTGCGCGGCTGGCGCAAGCTGCCAGATCTGGATGCCCTCGAGGGCATCCGTGACCGTCTGCTGGCGGCACTGCCGGATCTCGATGCCACCGTCGGCATCGTCACCTCCCTGAAGATGCCGGACTTCGAGCGTGAAACCGAATATGTCTCACTCAAGCACCCGGATGAATATGCCCTTTACGATGGCGATGTCTACAGTTCCGATACCGGAAAGACCGCCCCGGTGCGCGATTACCTCAGCATCACCAATGAATTCACCGTGCCCCACTCCACCGCCAAGTGGGCGCGCTGGCACCGCGAGTCGTACATGGTCGGCGCCCTGGCGCGGGTCAACAATAACTACAATCAGCTGCACCCGGCGGCGCAGCAGGCCGCCGACACGCTCGGCCTGTGCGTCCCCTGCTACAACCCCTACATGAACAACGTGGCGCAGGTGGTGGAAATCGTCCACTGCGCGCACAACAGTCTGGCGATGTTGGAGCAGGTATTGAACGAGGGACTGGTGAAGGAAGACATCAGTTATACGCCCGGTCCCGGCCATGGTGTCGGCGGCATCGAAGTGCCCCGTGGGCTGCTGTTTCACGAGCACCGTTTCGATGACGAAGGCCGCTGCTGTGGCGCCAACGCCGTCATCCCCACCAGCCAGAACATCAACAACATCGAACGCGACATGAAGGCCTTTGCACCGCGCATGGTGGCGGAAATGTCGCGCGATGAGCTGACCCTGCATCTGGAAATGCTGCTGCGCGCCTACGACCCTTGCATCTCCTGCTCTGTGCATATGCTGGACGTGGAGTTCATCGATTGAGCGCCCCATCCCTCACCGTGGCCGGCGTCGGCAGCCGTCACTCCACCGATGATGCCATCGGCCTGTGGTTGGTGGAGGTACTCGGCGAGCTTCCGGGGGCGGTAAATTATGTGCAGTGGGAGAATGCCGATGCGCTGACCCTCGCCCATCTTCTGCTGCAAAACGCAGGCCCGCTGTTGATCGTGGACTGCGCCGAGATGGGGCTGCCCGGCGGCGAATGGCGCTGCTTTGCCGTGATGCCAAATACCGATGCCATACTGAAGCACCGCAGCCGCAACATCTCCACCCACGGCCTGGGTCTGGCCGAGGCGCTGGGCATCGCGAGAGAACTGGGGCTCAATACGCCCGTGCATATCTTCGGCGTGCAGCCCTTTCAACTGGAATCTTGTCTATCCTTGAATAGTGGATTGAGCAAGCCAATGCAGGCGCATCTGCCTTGGCTGCTGGAGGCCCTGCAACAAAACATCGATACGCTGCGCAAACGCATCCCACAGGAGGTGTGAGTTATGGCAAAGATACTGATCGTCGACGACAATCCCGCCGCCATCGAGCAGGTCACGAACATCCTGCAGGCCGCGGGCCATCACATCGAATCCCGCCAGCAGGCGGCGGGGCTTGACGACGTCGTTCGCGAGACCGCCCCCGACCTCATCATCCTCGACATTCACTTCCCCGATGACCCCCAGGCGGGCATCAAGGCGGCGCGCAGGCTGACGCAGGACCCCCGCCTATGCCAGATTCCCATTCTTATGCTCTCCGGCATCAACCGCAGTACGAAATTCCCCTTCAGTATTTCAGAAAACGATATCAGCGAAGACTTCCTGCCCATCGATGCCTTCATCGACAAGCCAGTGCAGGCAAGCATACTGCAGCAAAAAGTGGATGAACTGCTGCATCCGGAAAGAAAGCCGGTCATTACCCGTTGTAAGATCCAGCACGATTAGCCCAGTCATTAAACCTGCCTGTAGGGGCGGGCCATGCCCGCGATAGCCTTACATTTCCCTTATAGAGACTATTGATTTCAACAGTGTGGGAGCGGCTTCAGCCGCGAAGAATAGTTACAGCCTTCTTCGCGGCTGAAGCCGCTCCCACAGATTTATTGTTTTCCCACCCATCCATCCATCGCGGGCATGGCCCGCTCCTACAGTTGGAATGTATGATACCGCAGAGCAATGCCGTAAGAGGTAAAACAACAAGGGCCTTCTTATGAAATCATCCCTTCAAGTTCTGCTTATAATTTCGTTACTTCTTGCCTTAGCGGGAATCATTTTCATAATCAAATTGAATTCAAACCCAAGCGTTACCGTGAACGGCATAGATGCTTACTCATGGGAGAATATTAGATATACAGGAATAGTTATCGTTGTTGTTGGATTACCCGTAATTTTGGCAAAAACGATATTCAGAAAGAAAAACGAAAATAACAAAAAT
>CAZTPE010000317.1:0-3175 GCA_964614545.1 uncultured Ectothiorhodospiraceae bacterium | reverse complement strand
GCGTGTAGCGCCGCATCAGCGCCTGATGCATGGCGGCGTAGTCGTCACCGGGGGTAATGTTTTCGATATTGAAGCGGCGATAATCGGCCTTCAGCGGGCCGTTGCCGTCCAGCACCACGCAGGAAGCCACCGTCGCCTCGCCCATGGTGTGGCTGATGTCGAAACACTCCAGACGCTGCGGCGTGCTGTCCAGGCCCAGAGCATCCTGCAAGGCCTCCAGTCGCTTCTGCACGCCCGCTTTACCGGCCAGACGGCTGCGCAACGCGGTACAGGCATTGGCCTCGGCCATTTGTTGCCAGCGCGCCCGTTCGCCACGCAGACGCCAGGCCAGTTGCACCTTGTGGCCGGATTGTTCGGAGAGCACAGACTGCAACAGCGCAACGTCTTCCGGCTCCGTGCTGAGCAGAATTTCCGGTGGAATCTCGCGCCCCCCGCCCTGCCCGCTCAAGTAAAATTGCGGCATAAACGCCGCCAGAATATCCGCCGGTTCCGCACCCTCGGCCTGTCGCGGAAAATAGGGTTTATTGCCCAGGTTGCGCCCGCCGCGAATAAAAAACACCTGCACACAGGCCGTACCGCCTTCGCAGGCCACCGCGATCACGTCACGGTCGCCACCCTCGCCGCTCACCGATTGGGTTTCCTGCATGCGACGCAGGCTGGCGATCTGATCACGAAAGCGCGCCGCCTGCTCGAATTTCAGGGCCTGTGATGCCGTCTCCATGCGTTTCACCAGCGCGTCGATGAGACTGGAATTGCGGCCTTCGAGAAACATCACCGCATGGCGCACGTCTTCGGCGTAGTCCGCAGGCGAAATATGCCCGACGCAGGGCGCGGTGCAGCGTTTGATCTGGTATTGCAGGCAGGGGCGCGAACGGTTGCCGTAAAAACTGTCCTCGCACTGACGCACACGAAACACCTTCTGCAACAGATTCAAACTCTCACGCACTGCGCCCGCCGAGGGATAGGGGCCGAAATAATGCCCCTTGAGACGCTTGGCGCCGCGGTGATAACCCAGGCGCGGAAAATCATGATTACCGGAAAGGAAGATAAACGGGTAGCTTTTGTCGTCGCGCAGCAGGATGTTGTAACGCGGCTTGAGCTGCTTGATGAGATTGTTCTCCAGCAGCAGCGCCTCGTTCTCGGTGTGGGTGATGGTCACCTCTACGCCGCAGATTTGCGCCACCAGCGCGCGCGTCTTGGGGCCTTGTACCGTGCGCTGAAAGTAACTCGACACGCGTTTTTTCAGATTACGCGCCTTGCCCACGTACAGCACCGCACCTTCCGCATCGAGCATGCGGTAAACGCCAGGCTTACCGGTCAGGGTCTTAAGAAAGGCCCTGGCGTCAAAGGCCGGGGCATCGTTCTGGTCAACCATGTAAATCAGTCAGTCTGTGTCAACGTCTGTCATTAGAGAGATGTCCACTATACGTAAGAATGGGCCAAGCCCATGTATATTGCAGGACTCATACCGGCATAACCGACAATGGCAGCCATGAAGAAACATCAAAATATAACACTCGCCCTGATACAACATCCTTGCAGCGCTGCTCGAAACGAAAACATCGCCAGCAGCGAGGCCGCCATCCGCGATGCCGCAAAACAGGGCGCCGAACTGATCCTGTTGCAAGAGCTGCACACCAGCCTGTACTTCTGTCAACACGCCTCTGTCGACAACTTTGATCTCGCCGAAACCATTCCCGGCCCAACGACCGAACACTTTGCCCACCTCGCCGCCGAGCTAAGCGTCGTCATTGTCGCCTCAGTATTTGAGCGGCGTGGCGCAGGCGTTTACCACAACACCGCCGTGGTGCTGGACAAGCAACGAGGACAGGTCGGCCAATACCGAAAAATGCACATTCCCGACGACCCCGGCTTTTACGAAAAATACTATTTTTCGCCGGGTGACTATTCAGCAGGGAGCGGTTCATCAAATGACCCAACGCCGGGCAAACAGGGTTTTGAACCCATCGATACCTCGCTGGGACGACTGGGCGTGCTGGTGTGCTGGGATCAATGGTTCCCGGAGGCGGCACGACTGATGACCCTGGCCGGTGCCGATCTGTTGCTCTACCCGACTGCCATTGGCTGGGACGACAATGACAATGCCGCCGAACAAGCCCGTCAGCGCGAAGCCTGGGTCACCGTGCAACGCGGTCATGCCATCGCCAACGGTATTCCCGTCGCCGCCTGCAATCGCACCGGTTTTCAGGCCGATGCAAGCCAACAAGGCAACGACATTCGTTTCTGGGGCAGTAGTTTTGTGGCCGGACCACAGGGAGAAATACTCGCGCAGGCACCGACCGATGCGGCAGCAATAGTGCTGGTGAATGTTAACTTGGCACGCACAGAACACGTGCGGCGTGTCTGGCCCTGTCTGCGGGATCGCAGAATAGATGCCTATGGTGATCTGTTAAAACGCTACCGGGGCTGACGGAAGAGCGATGGGGCGTTGACCGAAAGAACAACCTGAACCGCCGGGACACCAAAACCGCCAAGAATTATTCAACTAAAAACCTGGCGGCCTTGGCGGTTCAATGCAAACCTTCAATACAAGCCACAGTAGTGCATGACGCTGCTGATCGTCGCAATACCTTACCTTGCAATACCGAATCGAATGTTAATTCTGGCTCTGCGGATTTCCCTCCGGCCCCATCACGCGAGTTGTCTGGACGCCGCGCGAACCCGCCGCCGCTTCAAACTGCACCGGCTGTCCTTCCTTTAACGTCTTAAAACCTTCACCATCGATGGTGGAATAATGCACGAAGACATCATCGCCGCCCTCTTCCGGCACAATAAAGCCATAACCTTTGGCATTGTTAAACCACTTCACAGTTCCTGATTGCATGCGCTCAAACCTCTTCCATAAAGACCAAAACTCCCGCACTGGGGGTACCTCGACTTGCAGGTGATGTTACGACCCGACAAAACCATCCATTAAAGCATTGGCGGTTTCCACTTAGCCGATAATCCAGCCGTTTTTCACGGCGACTGACTGCAAGCTACCAATCCAGACTCTAGTCAAACAATCGCGGGTTTAACACCTGTGAAAACTCTGGAGGGGATTAAGGAAAAACCCTATATAGAGACTGCGGTATTGCGCAAACATAGCGCATTATTTTCCGCGGATTTGCAGCACGCGAATGGTTTTCAGCAGCAGCAACAATGGCAATGCACC
>CAZTPE010000316.1:0-3178 GCA_964614545.1 uncultured Ectothiorhodospiraceae bacterium | reverse complement strand
CCGGTGATGGATCTGGATTTTGAATTTATCAATTCGGAAGTGAATCCCCAGTTTGCCAACATCGTCAGCCCCAGCGAAGTGGTGGTTGTGACCACTTTTCATGTGGAGATTGAGGGTGGTGGAGGCGACTTTCACATCACAATGCCCTATTCCATGTTAGAGCCCATGCGCGAGATCCTCGATGCCGGTGTGCAGAGTGATCGTGATGACGCCGATGGGCGCTGGGGCTTTGCCCTGCGCGAAGAAGTCAAAAGTGCGGAAGTGTATCTTTCCTGCACCTTGACCGAAGTGGAAATGGACCTGCGCGATGTGCTGGATATGAAGGCCGGCGATGTGATCCCGGTGGATATCCCGGAACTGGTGACGGTGAGTGCCGAGGGGGTTCCCGTATTCCGTGGCAAGTATGGAATATCCAATGGCAATGAGGCCGTCAAGGTTGTCGAGCAGGTTACCCTGCCATCCAACCCTGAGACGCAGCCGGCCCTGGAAGGCAAACCAGGTAGAGAACCTCTTCAGCTGCCTGAACCCGTTAGTGCGGCGAACAATCAACAGAATGTTTAGCAGAACGTATAGGTAAGCACATGAACGATACGACAAACACAGAAGACAACGGTGCCGGCGACGACTGGGCCGCCGCCATGGAGGAGCAGGCCAGTGTCGAGGGTGAGACCTCGGGCGAGGCCGCTTCGGCGGAGGCCGATTGGGGTGATGCGCTGGCCGAACAGGCCAGTGCCGAGGCAGCTACTACCGACAAGGTTGAGCAGGTGCCGATGGAAAATCTGCAAGCGGAAGAAAATGGCGAAACCCTGGAAGATGTCAGCCTTGATGTGATCCTGGATATTCCCGTCAGCATCAGTTTGCAGATCGGGTCGTCAAAAATCAGTATCCGCAATCTGCTGAAACTGAATCAGGGCTCAGTGGTGGAGCTGGAACGCCTGGCGGGTGAGCCGCTGGATGTGATGGTCAACGGAACGCTCATTGCTCACGGTGAAGTCGTGGTAGTGAATGAGAAATACGGTATTCGCCTCACCGATGTCATCAGTGCCCAGGAACGTATCAAGAAATTGAAATGATGAAGATGCCGCTGATACAGATTATGGTCGCCATGAGCGGTTTGATCGCTGAGACGGTACTGGCTGCCGAGGAAAAAGCTCCGGTCAGTACCGTGTTGGCGGATAATAATGTCACCTCACACCTGCTGCAGACCACCCTTGGCCTGCTGGCGGTGCTGGCGGTGATTGTCGCCATCGGCTGGGCCGTGAAACGATTCGGCAACCTGCGTGGCGGCATTCAGGGGCAGATGAAAATTGTTGGCGGCATATCGCTGGGCACACGTGAACGCGTGGTACTGCTGCAAGTCGGTGACCAACAATTAGTGTTAGGTGTGGCGCCGGGTCAGATTCGCACCCTGCACGTGCTGGATCAACCCTTGAATGTAGACAGCGGCCATACCGAGTCATCGGCGGTGGATGACGCCGCGGCCCCCAGTTTTGCCATGCGCATGCAGTCTGCACTGAAAAGCCGGGGGGTGGGCTGATGCGTGTGCGTTTGCCGCTGGCCGTTGCCCTGCTGATGCTGCTGTTCTCCGGTCTCGCGCAGGCGGCCGACCCCGGCCTGCAGATACTCTCCGTGACCACCGAAAAAGACGGCGGCCAGACCTACAGCGTGGGTCTGCAGGTGCTGGCGCTGATGACCGCCTTCAGCCTGCTGCCCGCGGCATTGATCATGCTGACCTCCTTTACCCGTATTATTATCGTACTGGCCATTGTGCGTCAGGCGGTGGGCATGCCGCAGGCGCCGTCCGGACAGATTCTCATCGGTCTGGCGTTGTTTCTGACCTTCTTTGTCATGTCGCCGGTATTCACCCAGGTCTACGATGATGCCGTGGTGCCCTATCTGGATGAAAAGATTGAGGCCAAGGCGGCCTTCGAGCGCGCCAGCCTGCCGTTCAGGGAATTCATGCTGGCGCAGACGCGTGACAAAGATCTGTCCATGTTTGCCGATATCGCCGGCAGCGAGCCTATTGAAGATCATGCCGATGTGCCGTTTTCCCTGCTGATGCCGTCATTTATTACCAGCGAACTAAAGACTGCCTATCAGATCGGCTTTCTGATTTTTATCCCCTTTCTGATTATTGATCTGGTGGTGGCGTCAGTGCTGATGGCCATGGGCATGATGATGTTGTCACCGATGATCATTTCACTGCCCTTCAAGATCATGTTGTTCGTGCTGGTGGATGGCTGGGCGATGATCATGGGTACGCTGGCATCAAGTTTTTATACCTAAACATCCAATAGCAGTTATCTAATCAGATAGCTGTGTCTTAAAGGAATATTTCATGACCCCGGAAATGGTATTGACCGTCGCACAAAAGGCGCTCGAAGTCACCCTGCTGCTGACGGGTATCATTCTCCTGCCGGCACTGGCCGTGGGTCTTCTGGTGAGCATGTTCCAGGCGGCCACCCAGCTCAATGAACAGACCCTGAGCTTTATTCCCAAGCTGGGCGTTACCTTTCTTACCCTGATGATTGCGGGTCCCTGGCTGCTGACCTTGCTGATGGATTTCACCCAGCGCCTGATCAGTGAAATCCCGATGATTATCGGCTGAGTGAGGCATCCGCATGATGACCCTTGCCAGTTCGGAAATCATGTCATGGATCGGGGCCTTTCTCTGGCCGCTGTTTCGTATCGCCGCACTGGTGACGGCGGCGCCGGTGTTTGGCGCACGCACGGTTCCGGTACGCATCAAGCTGGTCTTCGCCCTGATGATTACCATCGTCGTGATGCCTGTCCTGCCCGCGCCGCCGGCGGTTGACCCGCTCAGCGGTGAGGCCGTTCTGATCACCCTCAATCAGATTCTCATCGGTGCCGCCATGGGTCTGGCCCTGCAGTTGATTTTCGCCATGTTTGTGCTTGGTGGCCAGATCATCGCCTACCAAATGGGCCTGGGCTTCGCCACCATGGTTGACCCGACCTCCGGCACTACGGTGCCGGTTATCAGTCAGTTTTATGTGATTACGCTGACCCTGATTTTCTTCGCCCTGGACGGCCATCTGGTGTTCATCGATGTGGTGGCGGAAAGTTTCAGAACCCTGCCCATCGGCATGAACGGCCTTAGCCGCGACGGTATGTGGCAGCTCGCCGTCTGGGGTGGAAAAATGTATGCCGGTGCGGTACA
>CAZTPE010000315.1:0-3201 GCA_964614545.1 uncultured Ectothiorhodospiraceae bacterium | reverse complement strand
CAAGACGGCGGATCACTGACAGGCACGTCATTTCCGTAGTAATATAATCAGATATATTCCCTTCCAGGCAACATCAGGAAACCGGCATGAATCAGCCCAATGACGCGCGTGACAGCGAAAACCACATTGAAGTCGAAGTCGCGACGAATTACATCGAAGAGCAGTCACAGCCGGAAGACGACCGCTATGTATTCGCCTACACCATTACCCTGCGCAACACCGGCAAACAGCCGGCGCGCCTGATGACGCGTCACTGGATCATCAACGACGCCAACGGCAACACCCAGGAGGTCCACGGCGAAGGCGTGGTCGGCGAACACCCCTATCTGCGCCCCGGCGAGACCTTTCAGTACACCAGCGGCACGGTGCTGGAAACCCCCGTCGGCAGCATGGAAGGCAGCTATCAGATGGTCAGCGACGCGGGCCAACCCTTCGACGCTGAAGTCCCCGCCTTCACCCTGTCACGCCCCAACGCCCTGCACTGAATCCGCGTCATGCCTCCCACAGGGCGCGGATCGCGGCGACACCCTGGCCGCCGTGCGCCCAGGCCGTCTCGATATCGTCCGGCCCCATGCCACCCAGGGCATAGACCGGGTACGGCACCGGCTCTACCCGTTCACTGAAGCGCTCCCAGCCCAGCGGCTCGATGTCCGGGTGGCTGGCGGTGGCCGCCACCGGCGACAGCAGGGCGAAATCGGCGCCGATGGCCTCGGCCTGCGCCAGCTCTTCGACGTCGTGACAGGAGGCCGCCACCAGTCCCGCACCCGCCGCCAGCGGCCGCCCTGCGCACTTGCTCAGTGCGCTGCTGCTGAGGTGCACCCCGTCCGCACCCGCCGCCGCCACCTGCACTGCATCGGCATTGAGTAGCAGGCGCGCACCATAACGGTGGCACAGCGCCGCCGCCTCGCGCGCCAGTTGCAAGTACTCACTCTCACCCAGCGACTTGGCGCGCAACTGCACGAGACGGATACCCGCCTGCAGGCGCGATTCCAGATGGCACAAAAAATCCACCGACGGCGTATCGCCAAGGTCGGGGGTGATCAGGTAGGCATCGGGCAACTGCACGGCGCGCACGATGGGCGCATTGGCGGCGGGAAAGGGGTAGTCACCGAGCGCGGCGGGATCGATCCACTGCAGCGGCTGGCCCTCACGGCCGTGCGCCTCGCCCACGAAGCCGTCCACCCGCCACACATCCAGCAGCACGGACTTGTCCGGGTAGTCGTGGCGCACGCGGATTAGCGGTCGCGCCTGGGTGATGTGAATGCCCACTTCCTCCTCCAGCTCACGCTGCAGCGCGCTGCGCGCATCCTCGCCGGCCTCCAGCTTGCCACCCGGAAACTCCCACAAACCACCCTGATGGGCGTCATCGGCACGGCGAGTGATCAGCACCCGGCCCTCGCCGTCGAACACCGCTGCCGCGACCACTTGCTGTACGAATTCGTTCATGCCTTTCCCTCCAACTTCATGTCCGCATTCATCCGTTGGATGAGAGGAACGAACCCCAACAAAAGACGACGGGATAATCCGCAAATACACGCCAATAAACGCCAATGTTTTTGGTTTATGATTGGCGTCCATTCGCGTGCATTTGCGGACGGCACAGCCGCGGCCCGTTAAGATGCACTGATGTTCGCCGCAACCTACAGCTCTTCCCCTCAAGCCTCAGGCCTCAAGCCTCAAGTCCTGTATTCAGCATTGATCCGCACATAGTCATAAGACAGATCACAGGTCCACACCTGCTCACAGGCCTCGCCCCGACCTAGCACCACGCACACGTTGATCTCGTCTTGATCCATCACCGCCTGCCCGGCCTCCTCGGTATATTCGAGCGCCCGGCCGCCGTCACGGACGATGCACACGTCGTCGAGAAACAGCTGCACGGCATCAATATCCAGATCCTCCAGACCGGCACGGCCGACCACGGCGAGGATGCGCCCCCAATTGGGATCCGCCGCGAAAAAGGCCGTTTTCACCAGCGGCGAATGGGCGATGGCGTAGGCCACCTGCAGACATTCCTCACGGTTGAACCCGCCCTGCACATCGATGGTGATGAGTTTGGTGGCGCCTTCGCCGTCGCACACGATGGCCTGCGCCAGTGATTTGCACACCTCGCTCACCGCCGCACACAGCGCCTCGAAGGCCGAACCATCGGCCTGCCCGATACGCAACGCCGACCGGCCGGTGGCCATCAGCAGGCAGGAATCATTGGTGGAGGTATCGCCATCCACCGTGATGCGGTTGAAGGAGCGCGCCACGGCCTGTTCGAGACAGGCCTGCAATACCGGCTGTGCGACCTGTGCATCAGTGGCGATATAGGCCAGCATGGTGGCCATATCGGGGCGGATCATGCCGGAGCCCTTGGCGATGCCCGTGACGGTCACCAGCACACCGTCGATACTCACCTGAAGCGAGGCGCCCTTGGGCACGGTGTCGGTGGTCAGAATACCGTGCGCCGCATCGGCCCAGCCGTCATCGCCGAGGGCCGCCAGCACGGCGGGCACGGCGGTGGTGATTTTTTCCACGGGCAGGGGCTCGCCGATGACGCCGGTGGAAAAGGGCAATACGGCCGCCGTCGCGCAGCCCGCCGCCTGCGCCACCGCCGCACAACAGGCCAGGCCGTCACGCATACCCGGCTCACCGGTGCCGGCATTGGCATTGCCGGTGTTGGTAAGCAGATAACGCGGTGCACTCTGCGACAGATGCGCACGGCAGATGTGCACCGGCGCGGCGCAGAAGGCATTGCGGGTAAACACCGCCGCCACCTGCGTACCTTCGTCCAGCGCCATCAGCACCACGTCACGACGGCCTTCCTGCTTGATACCGGCACAGGTGGCGCCGAGACGCAAACCGGCTACAGGATGCATAACGGGAAGTGGTTGCTTGTTGACGCTCATGATGTTCTCGGCTCTGGCAAAATAGGGACAAAAAACAGACTGAGGATGTTAGCGGTAAGCCCACCCGGGACACAAGCCAGACGAAAAAAGGACGCAGAGGATAGTGACCCTCTGCGCCCTCTTCAGCGGCTTGGCAAACTAAATCAGATCAGCCAAGCTTGCCGTGGCACTGCTTGTATTTCTTACCGGAACCACAAGGACAGGGTTCGTTTCGCCCTACTTTCCGGCCTTCGCGCACGAAGGGTCGGTGCTCAGGCTCTTCGCCCGCCGGTGTTTCTTCGGGCGCTCCACCTGCGGTGGCCGATGG
>CAZTPE010000314.1:0-3211 GCA_964614545.1 uncultured Ectothiorhodospiraceae bacterium | reverse complement strand
GTGCGCCGCTGTGCTGCCAGGCGAACCATTCGCCGCTGCGGCACAGGCCGGTCTGGATCTCGTCCAGCATCATCAGCCAGCCGTTGTCGTCGCACAGCTGGCGGATGCCGGGCAAATAGTCATTGCTGGGGATGCGAATGCCGTTTTCACCCTGCACCGGTTCCACCAGTACGGCGACGATGTCTTTGTTTTTGCTCAGTGCGGCGATGGCCTCGATGTCGCCGTAGGGCACGCGCAGAAAGCCGCTTAC
The DNA here is from genome assembly GCA_964614545.1 of uncultured Ectothiorhodospiraceae bacterium. Classification (GTDB taxonomy): domain Bacteria; phylum Pseudomonadota; class Gammaproteobacteria; order SZUA-152; family SZUA-152; genus DRQN01. The sequence goes on along the minus strand of CAZTPE010000314.1, from coordinate 2,961 downwards.
CAACGGTTCGAAACCGGCCTGCACCTTGCGGTTGCCGGTGGCGCTCAGGGTGGCCAGGGTGCGGCCGTGGAAGCTGCCCTCCATGACCACGATGGCGGGGCGCTCGATGCCACGGCCATGGCCGTGCAGACGCGCCAGTTTGATGGCGGCCTCGTTGGCCTCGGCGCCGGAGTTGCCGAAGAACACCCGATCCATGCCGGCCACGGCGGTGAGCCGGTCGCCCAGGGCCTGCTGACGCTGGATGCCGTACAGATTGGAGGTGTGCACCAGTTGGCCGGCCTGCTCGCAGAGGGGGCGGGTCACGGCCGGGTGGGCATGGCCCAGGCTGCAGACGGCGATACCGCTGATGGCATCCAGGTAGCGTTTGCCATTCGTGTCCCATAGCCAGGGGCCGTCGCCTTTCTCAAAGCTGACGGGTAGCCGTCCATAGGTGCTCATCAGTGTATTCGCCATGATCGCTTGCGCTTTAAGTTATTGATAGGTTGTTAAAAAGGCTAAAAACAAAAAGGCAGTCCCGATAGAGACTGCCGTCTTGTAGATCGACCGATTCTATCGGCTAATTAATCCCGAGGCAATAGTGGGTTTTTAGGCAATTTGTGAAGAATTACGGGCGTTGCAGGGCGATTTCGACGTCGTTGCGCTTGTCACGGCCGAGTAGGGTTTCAATCAGGGTGAGGGCGAAATCCATCGCCGTGCCCGGCCCGCGCGAGGTGATGACCTGACCGTCGATGACCACGGCGGCGGGATCTTTCGTGGTGTCGGGCAGGTCGAGTTTTTCCAGTGTGCCGGGGTAGGCGGTGGCGCGTCTGCCGGCCAGCAGGCCGCAGCTGGCGAGCACCTTGGGTGCGGCGCAGATGGCGGCGGTGTACTTGCCCTGTGCGGCCATGTCTTTCAGCAGGGAGTGGATGCGTGGGTCGGCGTTGAGATGGTCCGCGCCGGGCAGACCGCCAGGCAGCACCACCATGTCAAAGTCGTGTCGCAGGGCCTCGTCGAGGGTGGTGTCGGGGAAGATAATGACACCGCGGCTGCAGTGCACGGGGCCGGGTTCGAGGCCGGCGCTGACCACCTCGATGCCGGCGCGCACCAGCAGGTCGATAATAGTGACGGCCTCCAGCTCCTCACAACCCTGGGCTAGGGGGACAAGAACGCGCGCCATGTGCGAAACCTTTGCATGTGTTGATCGAGGAGTTGCGAGACGGGCAGGATGTCGACGCCTTCGGCGGCCAGTCGCGGCAGTTCCTGCTCCAGGACCTCAAGGGTCTCGGGATAGGGGTGGCCGATGGCCAGAGCGATGCCGTATTTTCGGGCCAGGCGCACGGTGCGGCGCAGTTCGGCGCGGATTTTTGCGGGGTCGCGGTCGCTGTCGAGGAACACGTCGCGGCGGATGTTGGGCACCCAGTTTTCGTTGGCGGCCTGTATCGCCACGCTGGTCTTGGTGGTGTAGCTGTCGACGAAATAGAGTTCGTTATGTTTGTCCAGCTCCTGCATCAGCCAGCGCATGTAGCCCAGGTCCTGGGTGAGCAGACTGCCCATGTGGTTGTTGATGCCGGCGAGGTGGGGCACGGCGGCGATGTCGTCTCGCAGCTGGTGCAGGAACTGTTGCCGGGTCATATCCAGGGTTAGGCCGCCGGGGCCGAGGCGATTGCGCTCCATGGCTTCCATAGGCAAATGCAGCATGACCTCCTTGTTGAGGCTGTTGGCGAGATTGGCCAGTTCGCGGGCATGGGGCGTGTGCGGCAGGAAGGCGTAGGTGATGGCCCAGGGCAGGCGGATGGCGCGCAGATCACGATCACGGAGATTGCCGAGGTCATCGATGATGATGCTGATGGCCGGCCGGCCAGGTTCGGCGATGGGGGTAAGGGGGTCCGCCAGGGTTGGATGCCCGGACAGCATCCCCGCCAGCAACAGGGCAGGCGGGGATGCGGTTTTTATCAGGCTGAGCAGATGGTTTTTCATTCCTCTGGAGCCGGTTTTCCTAACGGTTTTCCAGAATTTGCACCCCTTTGAGGATGTTCAGGGCCTCGTAGAGCTGGTAGTCGGTCTGTGCCAGTGGCAGCTCGGGTGCCTTTTTATCGGCCTTGGTATCGGTTTTCTTTTCCTTGTTATTACCGTTTTCCAAGTGGCCGGCGAGATCGGCCTCTTTCAGGCGGCCATCCTCGGCGTGCTCCAGGGTAGTGACCTTGACCGGCTCAAGCACGATGTCCGGCTCGATGCCCTCGGCCTGGATGGAGCGACCGGACGGCGTGTAATAACGGGCCGTGGTGAGCTTCAGGGCGGTGTTGTTGTTGAGCGGCAGGATGGTCTGCACCGAGCCCTTGCCGAAGGTGCGGGTGCCGACGATGATGGCGCGCTTGTGATCCTGCAGGGCGCCGGCGACGATCTCGGAGGCCGAGGCGGAACCGCCGTTGACCAGCACCACCAGCGGTGCGCCGTCAAGCAGGGTGCGCGGCGTGGCATTGAACTTCAGCTCCGAGTCGCGGATGCGGCCCTTGGTGTAGACGATCAGACCGTTGTCGATGAAGGCGTCGGTGACGTCCACCGCGGCATTCAGCACGCCGCCCGGATTGTTGCGCAGATCCAGCACCACGCCCTTCAGTGAACCGCCGCTTTCTTCCTTCAGTTTGTCGATGGCCTCGGCCAGATTTTCACCTGTGTGTGACTGGAACTGGGAGATGCGGAGATAGCCGAAGCCGTCTCCGAGGCTGCGCTGGCGCACGCTCTTCACCTTGATGATGTCGCGGGTGATGGTGATCTTGAGGGGTCTTTCCTCGCCTTCGCGGATGATGGTGAGGGTGATATCGGTACCCACCTTGCCGCGCATGATCTTGACCGCGTCACGCAGGGTCATGCCCTTGACGGGTTTTTCATCGAGGCGAATCACCAGGTCGCCGGCCTTCACGCCGGCACGCTGGGCCGGGGTGTCGTCGATGGGGGAGATGACCTTGACGAAGCCGTCTTCCA
>CAZTPE010000313.1:0-3214 GCA_964614545.1 uncultured Ectothiorhodospiraceae bacterium | reverse complement strand
CACGCGCTCCGAGTCACCCTGCGCCTTGACCGCGTCGGCAAAGGCGTCCTGCACCTGTTCCGGTGGCTGGGCACCCTGCAAATTCACGGTGGTGATAATCAGGCCGGTCTGATAGCGGTCGAGTATCTTCTGAATCATGGTCAAGGCCTGGGCGGTAATATCGGCACGGCCCTCCTTGAGAATGAAGTCCATGTCGTTCTTGCCGATGACTTCGCGGATCGCACTCTCGGTGGCCTGACGCAGCACCACCTCGGGGTCGCGCACGCGGAACAGATAGTCGCTGGCGCTCTTGACCTTGTACTGCACGGCCAGTTTCACGTCGACGATATTCTCATCCTGGGTCAGCATCAGCGACTCACGACCCACGGTGCTGCTGGTGGGACGGCTACCGCCCGTCTGACGGAAGCCCACGGTCAGCGCACGGCTCTCTTCGACGTTCACGACTTCAACGCTCTGAATAAAGCGCGGATGCCAATGCGGACCGGGCATGGTGGTCTTGGTATAAGCGCCGAACTGCAGCACCACACCACGACGACCTTCGTCGACAATATAAATGCCGGAAATGGCCCACACCACCACCAGCACTACGGCGATCACACCGAGGCCAATGGAGCCGGCATTGCCGCCACCCGACGAAGCCGAGCCGCCACCGCCTTTTTTGCCGCCGCCGAAGATGGCGCTGAACTTCTGCTGTAGCTGTTTCACCACTTCGTCAAGATCAGGGGGACCCTGATTATTGCCGCCGCGGTTACCGCCGCCCCAGGGATCTTTATTGCCGGAACCACCCGGTTCATTCCAGGCCATCTAATGTAACTCCGTCAGTCGTAGAAAAAGTTGAATGCCAGCGAACTGCTGGCACAAGAGCTGAATTTTAGGGGGCTGGGGCCTTACCCGCAACCGTTATTGTCCCGACTCAGGCAGTAAGGCCCCCGGTCTTGCGCAGATTTTCCAGATCTTTGCGCTCCAGACGCACTTCCAGCAGCAGATCGCCGCTCTCATCGACACGCTCATGGAGCACCTTGCCGAGTGCAAACAGCCGTGCCCGCAGGCGACCGTCACCGGCCGGAATACGCAGACATTCCGTCACCACATCCGTCCGTTGATACTCGGCCAGCGCCGCCAGCAGCAGATCGACGCCCTCCCCGCTGGCCGCCGACAACCATACCCGCACCACCCGGCCATGCTCGTCGCGCTCTACGCGCGGCCCTTGTCCCGGCATCAGATCGACCTTGTTGAAGACCTCGATCTGCGGCACCTTCTCGGCGCCGATCTCCTTCAGCACGGCATTGACCTGCTCAATATTGGCACGGTAATTCTCATTGGCCGCGTCAATGATGTGCAGCAGCAGGCCGGCCTCGCGGGTCTCTTCCAGGGTGGAGCGGAAGGCCGCCACCAGGTCGTGCGGCAGGTGGCGGATAAAGCCCACCGTATCGGCGAGAATCACCGGCCCGGCATCCGGCAGCTCCAGTCGGCGCAGGGTCGGGTCGAGGGTGGCGAACAGCTGATCCGCCGCGTACACCTTTGACTCGGTGAGGCGATTGAACAGCGTCGACTTGCCGGCGTTGGTGTAACCCACCAGTGACACGGTGGAAATCTCCGCCCGCGCACGCGCACGGCGGCCCTGGCCACGCTGGTTGCTGACCCGATCCAGGCGCTTGTTGAGCTGCTTGATGCGGTCGCCGAGTAGACGACGATCCGTTTCCAGCTGCGTCTCACCCGGACCACGCAGGCCGATACCACCCTTCTGCCGTTCCAGATGGGTCCAACCACGCACCAGCCGGGTGGAGATATGCCGCAACTGGGCCAGCTCCACCTGTACACGGCCCTCATGGGTGGACGCACGCTGGGCAAAGATATCGAGAATCAACCCGGTGCGATCCAGCACCCGGCACTGTAACAGGCGTTCCAGATTGCGTTCCTGCGACGGCGCCAGGGCGTGATCCACCAGCACCACATCGGCATTCACCGACTGTACGCATTCACGCACCTCTTCGGCCTTGCCGCTGCCGAGAAAATAGCGCGGATCAGGGCGACGTCGCGAACCGGTGACCACCGCCACGGGTTCGGCCCCGGCGGACATGGCCAGCTCACGAAATTCCTCGAGATCTTCGCGGTCTTCCTGGTCGGAAAAATCCACATGGACGAGGACGGCGCGCTCGCCGTCCCCTTTACTCGGGCGCTCGAACAACGACGCCTCCAGCGGTATGGACGTTATGCGGGTGGGGAATCGGAACCACCTTCACTGGTCGGTAATTTGACATTGCGCGCCGGCACCACGGTTGAGATGGCATGTTTGTATACCATCTGGCTGACGCTGTTTTTCAGTAGCACCACAAATTGATCGAAGGAATCGATCTGGCCCTGGAGCTTGATGCCATTCACCAGGTAAATCGCCACGGGTACGCGTTCTTTGCGCAGGGCATTGAGAAAAGGGTCTTGTAGCGATTGCCCTTTTGACATGATGTTCTCCTTGGAATTTGTCATTGTTGTCGCTATCGGCCGGACTATCGGCCAAATTATGGCGGCTATTACATCCGCTGTGAGGCATTGCCCCTAAAAAATACAGCGTCTACATCATAACACAGCGCAAATGGCTGCTTACGCACGAGATGTGGTGTCAGGCCCCAGATATTTCAAGACCTTGCCCAGCAATTCTTCCTCCAGTGGCTCAAACCAGGCCGCATCCTGTTCCTTGCGCAGCCAGGTAATCTGGCGCTTGGCCAACTGGCGGGTGGCGATGATGCCACGTTCCAGCAGCTCATCGCCACCCAGCTCACCGGCCAAATGAGCCCAGGACTGGCGGTAACCCACGGCACGCATGGCCGGCAGATCTGCGTGCAGATCGCCGCGCTCGCGCAGACGCCGCACCTCGTCCAGCAGACCATCATCCAGCATCTGTCGGAAGCGTCGGGCGATACGCTCATGCAGCAGGGCGCGGTCCGCAGGGGCGAGAATCAACTTCACGGGACAAAACGGCAGCACATTATCCCGCGGTCGCTCAAACCAATCCGACAACGGCTCGCCCGTTAATTCGAAGACCTCCAGCGCGCGCAGGATGCGCTGCGGATCGGTCGGCTCGATGCGCGTGGCGGCCTGCGGATCGACCGTCGCCAGGCGCGCGTGCATAGCCGGCCAACCCTGCGCAGCGGCCTCGGCCGCCAGTACCGCGCGCACCCCGGCATCCGCCGACGGCAGCGGCGACAGGCCCTGTTCC
>CAZTPE010000312.1:0-3270 GCA_964614545.1 uncultured Ectothiorhodospiraceae bacterium | reverse complement strand
TGCTGGAAATGGGCGTGCCCATGGTGCTGGCACTGAACATGATGGACGTGGCGCGCAAGCAGGGCATGGACATCGACATCACGCGTCTCAGCGAGGAGCTGGGCTGTCCGGTGGTGGCGGTGGTGGCGCCGCGCGGCGAGGGCTTGGAGGCGCTGAAGGCAGCCATCCTGTCGGTGCGCGCGGGGGAGGCCAGCGGTGGTTTCCGCCTGGCCCACGATGAGGTGGTGGAGGAGGCCATCAGTGAACTGCTGCCCGCGGTGCAGGCATTGGTTGGTGGGCCCGATGACGCCCGCCATTCGCACAACGCCCACTGGCTGGCCCTGAAAATGCTGGAGGGTGATCCGCAGGCCCTGGCGCTGGCCAATGACGAACGGCGTGCGCGCATCGATGCATTGCGCCACCATATCGAGCAGCGGGTCGACGAAGACATCGATATCTATCTGCCGGACAGCCGCTTCGGCCACGCCCATGCGCTGGCCCAGACCGTGCTGCGCCGGCGCGGTAAGCTGGGTAAGACCATCTCCGACCGCATCGACGCCGTGGTGCTGCATCGCTGGTTCGGCATACCGGTGTTCCTGCTGGTGATGTACCTGATGTTCATGTTCACCATCAACCTCGGTGGCGCCTTTGTCGACTTCTTCGACGGCCTGGGCAATGCCCTTTTTGTCGATGGCTTTAAGTCGGTGATTGAGGGCTGGATGCCGCCCTTTCTTACCGTGCTGCTGGCCGACGGCATCGGTGGCGGACTGACCATCGTCGCCACCTTTATCCCCATCATTGCCGCCCTGTACCTGTTCATGTCGGCGCTGGAAGACAGCGGTTACATGGCCCGCGCCGCCTTCGTCATGGACCGCTTCATGCGCGCCATCGGCCTGCCGGGCAAGGCCTTCGTGCCGCTTATCGTCGGCTTCGGCTGCAACGTGCCGGCGGTGATGGCCACGCGCACCCTGGAGAGTGAGCGTGAGCGCAAGCTGACCATTCTGATGAATCCCTTTATGTCCTGTGGTGCGCGCCTGCCGGTGTACGCGCTGTTCGTGGCCGCCTTCTTTCCGACCAACGGGCAGAACATCGTCTTCCTGCTGTACCTGATCGGCATCGCCGCCGCCGTGCTTACCGGGCTGGTGATGAAACGCACCCTGCTGCATGGCGAGTCCGACGGCTTCATGATGGAGCTGCCGACCTATCACCGGCCGACCCTGAAGGGTGTGCTGCTGCGTACCTGGGATCGGGTGCGGCTGTTTTTGAAAGAGGCAGGGCAGGTGATCATCGTCATGGTGGCGATTATCAACGTGCTCAATTCCATCGGTACCGATGGCTCCTTCGGTAACGAGGACACCGAGCACTCGGTGCTCAGCGTCATCAGCCAGCAGCTCACCCCGGCCTTCGCCCCCATGGGCCTGCACGAAGACAACTGGCCCGCCACGGTCGGCATCTTCAGCGGCGTGCTGGCCAAGGAAGTGGTGGTGGGTACCCTGGATACCCTCTATTCGCGGCTGGCCAACGAGGATGCAGGGATCACGCAGACAGAACAGGCCTTCGATTTCTGGGCCGCCATCCGCGCCGCCACAGCCACGGTGCCGGAAAACCTTGCTGCACTGGGTGATGCCTTTAGCGATCCTATCGGCCTGGATGTGGGTGAGATCGGCGATACGACCGCCGCGGCCGAGGCACAGGCGGTGGACGTGGGCACCTTCGGCGCCATGGCCACGCGCTTTGACGGTCAGGCCGGGGCCTTCGCCTACATGCTGTTCATCCTGCTCTATTCGCCCTGCGTGGCCACCATCGGCGCCATCGCCCGTGAAGTCGGCAAGCCCTGGGCGGCCTTCGTGGTGGCCTGGACCACGGTGCTGGCCTATGTGGTGGCCAGTGTGTTCTATCAGGTGGCGACGTTCCTGCAGCATCCGGGTTCGTCGGCGTTGCTCATTGGCCTGTTATTGGCCCTGGTGGCGAGCGTGTTGCTCGGCTTGATGCGCTGGAGCCGCGCCGGGCGGACTGCTGTAGCCGCCGGGGCGGACGCGTGATTCTGTCCGAGGTGCGGGACTATCTGCGCCAACGCGGCCAGGCCACGCTGGGCGACATCGCGCTGCATTTCGACAGTGATCCCGAGGCCGTGCGCGGCATGCTGGAGGTGTGGGTGCGCAAGGGGAAGGTCGAACACTCGACCCTGATGCCCGCCTGCGGCAGCAGTTGCAACAAATGCGATATGGCGAGCACGGAGATCTATCGCTGGTTGTGAGGGTGAAAGGTTCCGTTGTAGCCTGCGGGTGATTCTGCGGAAACCAGGTCGTGTTGAGGGGGGGATTATCCGCAAATGGACGCCAATGGACGCAAATTTTTCAATGATTTTATTTGCGTTGATTGGCGTTCATTCGCGGACGGATTTTGATGCTCGGCGTATCTCCAGCGCCGTAGGGGGACACTGCCCGCCATGGCATTCCATGACGCGGCTTGGTGGGCGGTGCCCACCCTACAGATAAGAAGATCGTGTGGTTTGTGACGGCAAAAAAACCAGCTGAGCTTAGTTTTGGGCTGGTTTCTTTAACGTTTCCTTGGCCCCCACGCCGGAATGGCCAATAATAGCCCGCTGAATCGCCATTCCCGTCACGGAGCATCGATGCCACGATCTAAAACGGCCGTCCTCACGGTCCTGCTTTTCATCTGCCTGAGCCTGTTTAGCGCCGCCGTCTTCGCCGATGGCGAGACCACGCGCACTCTCAATGACTGGTTCGGCGTGCTCAACGGCTACCTCGCGGCGGTGTTCTTCTTCAATATCCTGTTCTTCATGGATGACGTGGACTTCCCCTTCATCGTCGCCTGGCTGATTGTCGGCGCGGTCTATCTGACCCTGCGCATGGGCTTCATCAATGTGCGCGTGTTCCACCATTCCATCGCTATTCTGCGCGGCCGCTACAGCCGTCCGGATGACGAGGGCGAGGTGAGCCCGTTTCAGGCACTGACCACCGCGCTGTCGGCCACCGTCGGCCTGGGCAACATCGCCGGTGTGGCCATCGCCGTCAGCATCGGCGGGGCGGGGGCGACCCTGTGGATGATCATCGCCGGCCTGCTGGGCATGACGGTGAAGTTCACCGAGGCCACCCTGGCGCAGATGTATCGTGAGGTGCGTCCCGACGGTCACATCATGGGCGGGGCGATGGAGTACCTGTCGCGTGGGCTGGCGGAGAAGGGCTGGGCGAAGACCGGCAAGGCACTGGCGTTGCTGTTTTGCGTGCTGGCCATCGGCGCCTCGCTGGGCGGTGGCAATGCCTTCCA
>CAZTPE010000311.1:0-3279 GCA_964614545.1 uncultured Ectothiorhodospiraceae bacterium | reverse complement strand
TTATTTTTCGTGGCTTGGTGTTTGGCTTGGCTTTGGGGTGGGGAGGGATTGTTGCCATCTTTTTATTTGACCTGTTGGTGAGTCACCGAGGTTGGTGTGGACATCTGTGTCCAGTTGGGGCTTTTTATGGGTTGATTGGTCAGGTGAGTTTGACACGCGTGGTCGCAGCGAAGCGTGAGCAGTGTAATGATTGCATGGATTGTTTTGATGTTTGCCCGGAGCCGCAAGTCATTCGACCCGCGCTTAAAGGGAAAAAAGGACAGCGGAGTCCGGTGATTAAAAGCGGTATGTGTACAAATTGCGGCCGTTGTATCGATGTTTGTTCTAAGGATGTATTTCGCTTTGGCGTACGAAAATGATCCACGAAGGGAAGCGCCTTGGGATAGGTAAGAGAATACTGCATTAATCTTCTGTATCTGTATGAATTGTTAGAGAATTTCAGGTCTTGCGGGGGAGGGGATCTCCATAATCAGACTGTTTGGTGCGGCGTATACAGACTTTTCAAGTGCACCTTTCAGACACCCGGCTGCTTTTCCGCTAAATTTACCACAGAGAGAGAAGGCATCGTGCGCATGGCGCACGCTACGGGCAAGGTATATGTGCATCGTGCACACAATTTTGAGCATGAGACTAAGATGGCTCCTGGTATGGTTTATCGGCATGACTTGCAGCGCATGCGCCGGGTCTGGAGGAAAGTCGGCTTGCCTGTCCGGGCCGAATGAGTCGGCCAAAACCGTGTACTTGGTCAGTCATGGCTGGCATGCCGGGATCGTCGTCAAGCGCTCTGATATCCCTGATGGCGCTTGGCCTGAGCAAACGGATTTTCCCCCGAGCAGATTCCTGGAAGTGGGCTGGGGTGACAGAGATTATTATCAGACGCCGGATCCCCACTGGGGAATCACCCTCAAGGCGGCTTTGTTGCCGACAGAGAGCGTCTTGCACATTGTTGCTTTCGACGATTCCGTTTTGGCCTACTTTCCCCGTAGCGAGATCATTGAGCTCCAACTGAGCGGGCCCGGTTTTGAACGGCTGAGCCGTCATATCTCGGCCAGCTATTCCAAGGACGCGTCCGGTAAAAGCGTTCCTTTGGGGCCTGGCCTCTACGGCGTTAGCCAAATGTATCTCTCCACGGAAACCTACCATCTGTTTAATACCTGCAATGTCTGGACCGCTCGGGTAATAAAAGAGGCGGGTTGCCCAATCACCCCTGCTTTAACCGTCACCGTGGATAGCCTTATGTCCCGGGCACGCAGCTTTGGCAGGCTGATTCAGTCGGTATCAATGATGCCTGGCTCCGGGACGAATTGGGAGGGTGATCCAGCCGTGTCTGATCTATCCGTATCCAGTCAGAATGATTGAAATCCGACCGCTCCATGAGTGCTCTTTGTCGTTGTTTCATTGGGCTTGCTAGTCCCAGTGGACTGCTCGGATTTGATAAAAGGAAGGCAAGCACAATGGTCATGAATGAACCATACTTAGTAAATCTCTGATTAGTTCTGTGGCGGTGGGGTTATGCGATGAAATCTCTTAGCACACCAAAAGCAGGCGCTGTTGGGCGAGGCACGAATGGCAACCATTCACACTGAGAAAGGCCTTGATCCAGATGCTGACAGACTGGCAACAGATTATTGGGTGCCATTGCTCGAGGAGATAAAATCCCTCTTGGCAGAAATACAGTCGGGAGCCGTCTCACAAACTATCCACTTAGATAGCTCTCTGGAACGAGATATTGGTCTCGACAGTTTGTCTCGCGTGGAATTGCTGGCCCGTATTGAACGCCGCTTTGGCTTGGCCCTGCCCGAACACATCTTCAACGAGGTGGAAACCCCCAGGGATCTCATTCGCGAACTCTCCAAAGCCGCGTCGAAAACCCACGGCCAAGCTATACCTCTCCCAATGACGGAGGTCACGCCCCTCGAACGCATGGAGACTGCCGCCAATCCTGACCAGGCACAAACCTTGGTGGAGGTGCTGGAATGGCATGTCCACGCCCATTCGCAACACCCCCATATCCAGTTTTATACCGATGAAGGTGACGGAGAGCTGATCAATTACCAACGCCTCTATGATGGTGCCCGGGCCGTGGCGGGTAGCCTCCAGCGGCAGGGGTTGCAAGCGGGTGAGCCCGTGGCCATTATGTTGCCCACTGGCAGCGAATACTTTGATACCTTTTTCGGCATCCTGCTGGCCGGCGGTATTCCCGTTCCCATCTATCCCCCGACTCGCCCCGGTCAACTGGAAGACCATTTGCGTCGCCACACCGGTATTTTGGACAACTGTCGGGCGGTTACCCTGATTACCGTCAGCAAGGCCAAACAGGTGGCATGGCTACTGAAAGCACAGCTGGAAACCTTGCGCCACATCGTCACCGTGGACGAGCTGCTGGCCGTGGGTGGAGACTACCAACGACCCGTCATATCTCCTCACGATACGGCGTTTTTACAATACACCTCGGGTAGCACCGGCAATCCCAAAGGGGTGGTGCTGACGCACGCCAATCTACTGGCCAACATCCGCGTCATGGGAGAAAGGGTACACGCCAACTCCAGCGACGTGTTTGTCAGCTGGTTACCTCTTTATCATGACATGGGGCTCATCGGCGCCTGGTTGGGTAGCCTGTACTACGCCGCCCTGTTGGTCATCATGTCGCCCCTTGCCTTTCTCGCCCGACCCCAGCGCTGGCTTCAGGCTATACATCATTACCACGGTACCCTTTCCGCAGCCCCTAATTTTGGTTATGAATTGTGTCTGAGCCGTTTAGAAGATAGCGATCTGGAAGGACTCGATCTCAGTTCCTGGCGCGCCGCATTCAATGGTGCGGAGGCCGTGAGCCCCGAGACGGTGATTCAATTTCCCCAGCGCTTTGCTCAATTTGGATTTCCTGCCAATGCCATGATGCCCGTTTATGGGCTCGCCGAATGCAGCGTCGGGCTGGCCTTTCCGCCCATTGGACAGGGAGTGCGCATCGATCGCATTCAACGCCAGGCCTTTGCGCAAACGGGTGAAGCCATTCCAGCCGCAGACGATGAAGCAAATGCCTTGCGTTTTGTCGCCTGTGGGCAGGTGTTGGCCGGGCATGAAATGCGCATCGTCGATACCCTGAGCAATGAACTGCCCGACCGCCAGGAAGGGCGTCTCCAGTTTCGCGGCCCTTCCACCACCAGCGGTTATTTACACAACCGAGAGGCCACGCAAAAGCTGTTCGACGGTGATTGGCTTGACTCAGGGGATCTTGCCTATGTCAGTGAAGGCGATCTGTATGTCACGGGCCGCACCAAG
>CAZTPE010000310.1:0-3286 GCA_964614545.1 uncultured Ectothiorhodospiraceae bacterium | reverse complement strand
GGTACTGCATGTTCTCGAAGGCCAGCGCGGTATCGCGGTCGTAGGTGACGGTCATGCCTTCGTCATCGAGCCCGGGCAGCGGCGCCTGCATGTGCTCGCCGGGGTGCAGCACATAACTGCAAGTGCTGTGTATTTCCGAATCCACACCGAAGCAGTCGAAGATGGCGTCGAGATAGTCCGGCAGCTCGGAATGGCGGTCCGCCGCCTGTGCCTGCTGTTTGAGCCGGTTGGCGATCTCGGGGCGGCAGGAGTTGTATTCCAGCAGCCGGTCGCGGCCGTTTTGCAGCGCGGTGGTGAGCTGTGCGTACAGCGTGCGGCTGTCGTCGATAAGGCATTCGATGTCTGACGGAGATGCACTTTGCAGGCAGCGCAGCAGATTGTCTTCCACCTGCACGAACACACTGTGCCCGGCGGGGCAGGTGTGTTCGAAGGCGGACAGGGCGCGCTGGTACCAGTGGAACAAGATTTCCTGCGCGCTGTCCTGCAGATAGGGCGCGTGGATCTGGATGGTCTCGCGCTGGCCGATGCGGTCGAGGCGGCCGATGCGCTGTTCCAGCAAGTCCGGGTTGAGCGGCAGGTCGAACAGCACCAGGTGATGGGCAAACTGGAAGTTGCGACCCTCGCTGCCGATCTCGGAACAGATCATCACCTGACAGCCCGCCTCGCTGTCGGCAAACCAGGCGGCGGCGCGGTCGCGCTCGATGATGCTCAGGCCCTCGTGAAATACTGCAGCGTGGATGCCGCTGCGGGCCTTCAGTTCCTGCGCCAGTTCCAGCGCGGTGCGCGCGCTGGCGGCGATCACCAGCACCTTGTGCGGTTTCAACTCAATCAGCCGCTGATCCAGCCAGTCCACGCGCGGGTCGATGCGCGTCCAGTGCGGCTGGTCGTCGGCGGCCTGTGTCGTGTAGAGATGCTCTGGACAGAGCAGCTCCTGTGGATTGTCGGCAGTGAGTTTCGCATAGGCCTCGGGCCGGGGCAGGGCGATGCCCTCGACCTGACGCTGCGGAAAGCCTTTCACCGCGGCGCGGGTGTTGCGGAACAGCACCCGGCCGGTGCCATGGCGGTCGAGCAGGTTGTCGATCAGCGCGCGGCGTGCGGCGGCCTTTTCCCCGGCCGGGCTGTCGTCGGCCAGCAGGGTGTCGATGAGGCGGTGGGTGTCGGCCTCGGCATCGGACTGGCGCAGGGTCTCCAGCGCCGCCGGGTCCAGTGTCTCCTCGCCCAGCAGGGCCTCGACGGCGTGGGCGATGGGCACGTATTGCTTCTCTTCTTCGACGAAGCTCACAAAGTCGGGGAAGCGATCCGGGTCGAGCAGGCGTAGGCGGGCGAAGTGGCTCTCCTTGCCCAGCTGCTCCGGTGTGGCGGTGAGCAGCAGCACTCCCGGGGTGACGCCGGCGAGGCGTTCGATGATGTGGTATTCCGCGCTGACGTGATCTGCCGACCACTGCAGGTGATGCGCCTCGTCCACCACCAGCAGGTCCCAGTCTCCATCCAGTGCCTGCTCGACACGGCGTGGATGGGCGCGCAGGAATTCCAGGCTGCACAGCACCAGCTGTTCACTGACGAAGGGATTGCCCTGTGCGTCCTGCTCGTCGATGGCCTCGCAGCGCGCCTCGTCGAAGATGCTGAAGTGACGATTGAAGCGGCGCAGCATTTCCACCAGCCACTGGTGCACCAGCGTCTCCGGCACCACGATCAGCACCCGCTGTGCGCGTTCGGTGAGCAACTGGTGATGCAGGATCAGACCGGCCTCGATGGTCTTGCCCAAACCGACCTCGTCGGCCAGCAAAACACGCGGGGCATAACGGTTGGCCACCTCGTGGGCGATGTAGAGCTGGTGCGGAATCAGGCTGGTGCGGCTGCCGGCGAGGCCGAACAGCTCGGACTGCGCCAGCCGCTGGGCATGGCGCAGGGTCTGGTAACGCAGCTCGAACCACTTGTCGTGATCGACCTGTCCGGCGAACAGGCGCTCCGTGGGGCGGCTGAGCTGGATGAAGTGGCTCAGCTCGCCTTCGGCCAGACTGGCCGGGCTGCCGTTCTCGCGATGGCCATGATAGGTCAGCAGGCCACCGTCTTCGCTGACACGCTCCACCGTCATGCCCCAGCCCTCGTGACTGATGACTGTGTCGCCGACGGCGAACTGCACGCGCGTCAGCGGCGCGGTCTGCTTGGCATAGACGCGCGTCTCGCCGCTGGCGACAAAGCAGATGGTGACCGTGCGGTGATCCGTGCTGAGCACCGTGCCGAGGCCCATTTGCAGCTCAGTGTCGCTGATCCAGCGTTGACCGGGGATGAAATCCTGCACCGTGTACCTCTTCTAGCTCTTCGTGAAGTGGGGGGGCGCGTATGGTAGTGGATTTGCGCGGGTCCTGGCCAGTGCCCGGCATCGTGCGTGCGAGCAGCAATTATTAATGCTCTATACTGCGGCCAATACACTGGCAGAGGAAAGCCCCATGGAAAACAGGCATATCGTCATTGTCGGCGCCGGCTTCGCCGCCCTCACCGCGGCGCGGGTCGCACGCAAGCGAGACACCGGCGTGAAGATCACCCTGGTCGCGCCCAAGGCGGAATTCATCTATCTGCCCAGCCTGATCTGGATTCCTGCCGGCATCCGCCAGCCGGACGATCTGCGCATCCCGCTGGACAAATTCTTGCGCCGCCATCGCATCGATTTCCACCCGGCCGAGGCGACCGGCCTCAGCGACGACGGCCGTACCTTGCGCACCAGCAACGGCGATCTGGCCAACGACGGCCTGATCATCGCCAGCGGCGGCCGCTTCCTGAAGAAACTGCCGGGCATCGAACACGCCATCACCCCCTGCGAGGGCATCGCCGCGGCGGTCAAAATCCGCGACCGCCTGCGCGAGATGGACGGCGGCACCATCGCCATCGGCTTCAGCGGCAACCCCAAGGAGCCCTCGGCCATGCGCGGCGGCCCCATGTTCGAATTCCTCTTCGGCATCGACAGCCAGCTGCGTCGCGAGAGACGGCGTGAGCGCTTCAAGCTGGTGTTTTTCAGCCCTGCCCCGGAGCCGGGCAAGCGCCTCGGCCCGAAGGCGGTGAAAGGCCTGCTTGATGCCATGCGCCAGCGCGACATCGACACCCATCTGGGCCACAAGATGAAGGCCTTCGAGGCCGGGCGCGTGATCACCGAAGGCGGTGAATTCGACGCCGACCTGATCCTCTTCATGCCCGGCATGACCGGCAACCAGTGGTTTGACGACACCCCGCTGCCGCGCTCGCCCGGCGGCCTGCTGCAGGCCGACGAACACTGCGCCGTGCCCGGCTT
>CAZTPE010000309.1:0-3290 GCA_964614545.1 uncultured Ectothiorhodospiraceae bacterium | reverse complement strand
TGGACACGCGCTTTTTCAGATTGCGCGCCTTGCCCACGTACAGCACCGCACCTTCCGCATCGAGCATGCGATAAACGCCGGGCTTGCCGGTCAGAGTCTTGAGAAAGGCCTGGGAATCAAAGGCTGGCGTACTGTTTTGTTCAGCCATGATGGTTAATCATACGGTGCCAGCGTCTGTCATTTGATAAATATCCACTAACCTTGTTTTTGTAGGAGCGCCTTTAGGCGCGACCATTTTATACACTGGTGGTCGCGCCTAAAGGCGCTCCTACAAAAAATATCGCAGCGGGTAGCCTGGCTTGAGCGCAGCGAAACCCGAGCTACTCATTGGCAAACGCTTGGAAGCATCACGCATCGATCAAATCCCGCGCCTGCTGGAACACGGCGCGGAACATGGGTTCCGTGAGCCGCCGTGTCTGCGTGTTGTAGCGGCTGCAGTGGTAGGAATCCAGCAGCCGGCGCTCGCCCGGCAGTTCATGCAGCACATTGTGGGCGAAGCGGAAGTCCTTCTGCCGCAGGCCAAAAGCGCGCACCACCGACTGATGGGCAATGCTGCCCAGGGCCAATACCACCGCACCCTTTTTCAGCCCTTCCAGCTCTGCGCGCAGGAAATCGTTGCAGGTCTTGATCTCCGCACCCACCGGCTTGTTCTGTGGCGGCAAGCACTTTACCGCGTTGGTGATACGGCAACCGCGCAGCTTCAGGCCATCGCGCGCCGATTCGGACACCGGTGCGCTGCTGAAGCCATAATCGAACAGGGTCTGGTAAAGCAGGATGCCGGCATGGTCGCCGGTGAAGGGCCGGCCCGTGGCGTTGGCGCCGTGCATGCCGGGGGCCAGACCGACGATCAGCAGCGACGGCCGCGCGGCGCCAAAGGGCGCCACCGGACGGGCGTGATAGTCCGGGTAATCCTGCTGTACCTCATCGAGAAACCGACTGAGACGCGGGCAGCGGCGACAATCGAGGTCGAAGGTAGTGGAAACGGAGGGAGTAGGAGAGGAATGACGGCTCATAAATAGGCTTATCCGATGGAAAAACAGCTGCTAGCATAGCATTAGCGTCAAGCCTTAACGGCCCCGGTCTTTGCACCGATACGAACAAAAAGGCATTCTATGGGTCAACTTCTGTTGAAAGCTGGAATATGCTGCCATATCAGTGGCCGGCCGCAATAATAGATAACCCCGCTACAAACAGACGGGGAATTAATAACGGCACGGCACGCTGGCGAACGCCTATATGGATGTAGGTGGTAGGGCGACGCAGGATGCTAAAGCCAAGGCCGATGCCCCAAACAAGCCACTGGATTCCGGCATCCGCCGGAATAACGATACTTGCTACGAACAGTGGGAAATCAAACCCACAGAGATTCAAGGAAAAACCGATGATAAAGCACCCCCGAATGATTGCCGCCGTCGCGCTCATTACCCTGACCGCCGTCGCCCTGACGGGCTGCCTGGTGACGAAGAAAGAGCCGGAGCCGCCCTATTACCGCAAGAGCGACAATCTGCGCGTCTACAAACAGGGGGACTGGATTCGTTACAACGTCATTGCCACCACACTAGGCGCCAGTACCGGCGACGCCCGCTCTGGGACGCTGGAGGTCCGATGGGGCAATTACTCCCCCCTAACCTCCCCGGATAGCAATGCAAGCAATAACGGTGATCCCTATGACGTGATAGAAAAGCGTTACCTGTTCTGCCTGGATGGCGCATTCTGCAACCCCACCGAAACGGTGGTCATTCAGTACGTCCACCAGGATGATCCCGCTACCGATCCCACTACCGCCGGCACCGAACGCCTAGTAGCCATGGGTGGTCACCCAAATGCCCCACAGGAACAGTACTATTGGCTGAATACCACCGGCGGCAGCACTTCCCCCCCCGCCAACCTCGACAACAGTGTCACGGGCGGCCAGGAACCGGTGATCACGTTGAAATCACCACTGTTCATCAATGACGCCTACACGGTAGAATATTATCTCATGGACAACTGTTATACAGGGATTCCTGGCTGCGAAGACGACGTCGGCAGATCCACAACGTCGGTCAACATCGTCGGTGACAGCACGCAGGTCAATACCAACATCGGCAACTACGCCAACCCCTTCCAGGTCAACTTTAATGGCGATGTCTTTGCGGATGCCGATGTCGGCGGCCAACTGCCTTTGACCTTCGACATTTTCGACCTCTGCAGCAATAAAATATCAACCCATTCCGGCAGCATGTACATCATTCCCGAGATCGGGGTCATCCAGCTGAGAAACACCTGCAGAGATGATAGTGGCACAGGTGCAGGTGACATCATCCTCTACGACATCACCGTCGACAGCATCAGCTCCAGTATCCTCTCTGGCAGCTAGCCGCCACCCGGTATGACAAAAAGGGCGCCCCGTGCAGACGAGGCGCCCTTTTTTTATTCACTGCTCTTTTCGCGGCCCTGCCGCTGCCGATCAGCCCTACAGGAAATTAAACAGCGACAAATTCTGTATCCGTGCAAAGCTCTGCTGTGAGGCCTCCAGCCCAGCCAGTTGCAGGTTCATGCGGCTGATGGCCTCGGCGTAGTCCAGATCCTGCACTTCCGAGAGCCGTTTCTGTGCCTCCAACTTGACGTCTTCATTGAAGTCGCGGTGGCTGTCGATAGCATTCTGTCTCGCCCCCACCTTGGCACGAAAACCATCGAGATGATTAAGCGCACTTTGCAGGTCACCGACCGCCGCCATATTGGGCGAATTGGATTCCAGGGAGAGCGCCAGCTGCTCCAGGGTTTCAAACACGCTCTGGGTGCCGCCACCGCTCACCGGGATGTCGACGAAGACATCGCTGCCGGGATCACCCACGGGGATCTGTCGCGTGGTGCCGATCTGTAGGTTGCGCTGGCCATTGTCGCCGCTGTAGTTGAAATCGTAGAGCCCGCTGCCGATGGGATTTTCCACCTCGGTAAAGGGCGCCGTGCCGACATTGTAGCCGGCGAAGACATATTCACCGTTGCCGTCCACGGTATTGGCAAGGGCGAGGATTCCCGCCAGGTTTTGACGGATTTCACTGGCGAGGGCCGCACGGTTGGCAGCGGACTGGCTGCCGTTGTTGCCCTGAATGGCCAGTTCACGCGAACGCTGCAAGACATTGATGGTCTGCGTGAGGGCGTTTTCCTCGCTGAGCAGACGGCTTTCGGCCATGTCGGCATTTTCCTGATATTGCGTCTGCGT
This sequence comes from uncultured Ectothiorhodospiraceae bacterium, assembly GCA_964614545.1. GTDB lineage: Bacteria > Pseudomonadota > Gammaproteobacteria > SZUA-152 > SZUA-152 > DRQN01. The sequence continues at coordinate 85 of CAZTPE010000309.1, read as the reverse complement.
ATCGATGCTCTGCTGCAGGACAATGACCTGCGTGGAGCCGATAACATCGTCCGAGGGAGACAGGATACGTTTGCCGGTGGCCACC
>CAZTPE010000308.1:0-3293 GCA_964614545.1 uncultured Ectothiorhodospiraceae bacterium | reverse complement strand
GTGCTGTTCGGCCCCGTTCCGCACCTGGGCCGCAACACCGCTTTCAGCATGGGTATCCCGCTGGAAGACATGGTGGTGTGGGACTTCGATCAGCCCATGGGCGGCCTCACGCCGGAACAGATCAAGCGGGCGAAGATGATCCTGTGGAAGGGTTTCTGCTCCGTGCACCAGATGTTCAAGCCGGCATTCATCGACCAGTTCAAGGTCCGCCATCCGGAAACCAAGGTCATCTCGCACCCGGAGAGTTCCTTTGAGGTGTGCCAGAAGTCCGACTATGTGGGCTCCACCGAGTACATCATCAATACCATCCGCGACAGCGAGCCCGGCACCCGTTGGCTGGTGGGTACAGAGCTGAACCTGGTCAACCGCCTGCATGAGCAGTTCAAGCACGAGGGCAAGTTCGTGCACTTCATGTCCGGCACCGTGTGCATGTGCTCCACCATGTTCCGCATCGGCCCCGAGGCCCTGCTATGGAGCCTGGAAAATCTCGTCGAGGGCAATGTCGTGAACCAGATCAAGGTGCCGGCAGCTGAGGCCGAGCAGGCCCTGCTGGCGCTCAATCGCATGTTGGATGTTTCGCCCTAGCCGGTGTCTTCCCCCGAAACCGTCGTGCTCGTCCACGGCCTGTGGCTGACGGGGCTGGAGATGACACTGCTGCGTCGGTGCCTGCGCCGCTGCGGTTTCAATCCGATCCAGTTTACCTATCCCACCGTGCGCTGCAGCCTGGCCGACAACGCCAAACGCCTGCAGCGCTTCGTCGGCCGGCTCGATGCCGATGTTATTCACTTCGTCGCTCACAGCCTGGGTGGTCTGCTGCTACGGCAGTTCTTTCACGATTTTCCCGACCAGCGCCCGGGACGCGTAGTGACGCTGGGCACGCCGCATGCGGGCAGTGCGGCCGCCCTGCGTCTGGCGCAGCAGCGCATTGGCCGGTTGTTGCTGGGCAAGAGCCTCGACCACGGTCTGCGCGGCGATGTGCCGGCGTGGCGCGGGGGGCGGGAGATCGGCGTGATCGCCGGTGACCTGCGGCTGGGTGTGGGGCGGCTGTTGGGCCTTACGGGGCCCAATGATGGCGCGGTGCTGCTCAGTGAGACGCGCTTGCCGGGGATGACGGATTACCGTGTGTTTCACACCAACCATACCGGCCTGCTGTTTTCCTCCGAGGTGGCGCAGGCCTCATGCGCCTTCCTGCGTGAAGGCCGTTTCCCGTCGCAGGGATGGTTTCAGCAGCGCATGCGGCAGCGGGTCTAGCTCTGGGATGGCCATCAGGCGCTCGTTGCGCCGCAATACTCCGAGGATCTGCACACGGCACTCCGTGGCCAGCTCCCGACGATGGGCGTGGCCGGCGAGGCGGATCAGTTGCAGGCTGGCACGTTGGGGATTGGGCATGGCTCAGTCCTGTTTCTGCATAAAGTGACGGGCGTAGCGGCGGTCGATGTGGTCGCGGTCCATGAGCACGAACACGTCGGCGACGTTGAACTGGCTGTCCCAGTACGGCTCGCCGCAGATCACTGCACCAAGGCGCAGGTAGGCCTTCAGCAGGCTGGGGATGCGTGCCGGGCCGACGGCGTCGGTGACGGGCTCGGGGGGATTGCGCTGCGGGTAGACGCGCAGGTGCGGGGCGGCGTAATACTTTGTGCGCAGGCGTTCCATGACCGCGGCGGCATTGGCGCCGCCATCGTCTAGCGGGATGCTGGCGCAGCCGATCAGGTAGTCCACGTCGTGCAATACCATCATGCGGGCAATGCCCTGCCAGAGTACGGCGATGGTGCTGCCGGTGCGATAGTCCGGGTGGATGCAGGTGCGGCCCACCTCCATCAGGCGGCCCGGTAGTTTCAGCACGTTTTGCATGTCGAACTCGGTTTCCGAGTAGTAGCGGGCGTCGTAGTCTGGGTTGTTGTCGATGAGCAGACGGGTGGTGCCGACGATCTCGCCGCTGCGGCTGTCGCGTACCAGCAGGTGCTTGCTCAGGGGATCGAAGCCGTCCTGATCGACGCCGGGAATCGTGGTGTCGAGCGCCGCGCCCATTTCATCGGCAAAGATGCGGTAGCGCAGGTGTTGGCACTGGCGGACTTCCGCCTGGGTGCCGGCCAGGGTCACGCTGAGCGCCGGGGTGGTATCTTTCCCGGCGGGCGGGAGGGGTGTGGAGCGTTTTTCCGAGGGGAATTGCAGTGCTTCGCACGGGGTAGCCATATCCATTCTCCTGCAGCGGGTTTTGTTGAAGTGCCCTAAATGACGCAAGGAGAATAGGGCGCTTTCGTGACCGCAAAATGAAGAAATTCTGATAGTTTTGTGACGGCGAGGAGTGAATCGCAGGCAAAAAAACACCGCCACGAGGGCGGTGTTCGGGGGGTCCGGTCGGGACGACCGGTAGGGGGTTCTGCGGGGCGGGTGTTTCCACCTCATCCCCATAACTTTTTAAGACGCCCCCGTCGCCAGGAAGTTCAAACGTTTTAAAATATTTTATTCGCCTCTTAGCCGAAGGCCTGACCCGGCTTGGCACCAACGGCCTTGAGCATGCTGGCCAGCGGGCAGAAACCGGTGAAGGACGACTGGAAAAGGTTGGCGCCGACGAAGGCCGTCAGCCACAGCCAGTTTTCCGAATGGACTTGCGACAGGCCCAGACTGGCCAGGATGACGAGGCCGGCGAAGGCCAGAACGATGCGGTCGATGCTCATGGTTTGTTCCTCTGAAATCGGGGTTGTCGATAAACTTGTGAGAATATTAGCAAATGCTAATCTACTTTGTCCAGCCTATTGTAGAGTCCGCGTAATTCCTGTTTGGCCTGTTCCAGAATCGCCCGTTGCTGCGGGTCGAGGTGCTTGCCGGCGCGGTTGATGTAGAACACCAGCATGGACATGGCGGAACGGAAGGGCGACGCCTTGCGTCGTGTGCTGGCCTCGGCGGAACGCCGCAGGGATTCCGCGATGCGCCGTGGATCCTTCCAGGTGAACACACCCGGCTCCAGATTCAGGGCGCTGCTGGTCTGCGTGACCTGGGCCGACCAGTTGCTAGGTTTTGGTGCTGGCGTGGGCTTGCTCATTTCTGCATCATTGCCTGTCGCTGACTGATTCGAGAGGAAAAACGCGTGAACAAACCCAGTGTAGCCCTGTTTGGCACCGGATTGATGGGTGCACCGCTGGCCGGGCGTCTGCTCGATGCCGGCTACCGCGTGGTGGTGTGGAACCGCACGGTGGAAAAGGCCGCGCCGCTGGTGGCGAAAGGCGCCCTGCTGGCCGAGTCACCGGCGCAGGCGGCGGCCTCGGCGGAAGTATTGATCACCTGGCTGTCAG
>CAZTPE010000307.1:0-3318 GCA_964614545.1 uncultured Ectothiorhodospiraceae bacterium | reverse complement strand
CAAACTTTCGCGGCCCAATGGTCTGCTCCTACCTGTCGGTGTTCAATTTCAGAGTCTCCGATGCCGTCCGGAGTTCCTCAACCCAGCAACATCCACAGCCCCAGCAGGGTGAGAAACAGGGCAAACACCCGTTTCAACACTTGCCCCGATAGGCTGTGCGCCAGCCGCGCACCCAGCGGGGCGAACAGCATGCTGGTGGCCACCACGCCGAGCAGGGCCGGCAGGTGAATGAAGCCCAGCGACTCCGGCGGCAGACCCTGCACGTTCCAGCTCGCAAGCACATAAGCAAAACTGCCGGCCACGGCGATGGGCAGACCACAGGCCGCCGAGGTGGCCACGGCCTTCTGCATGGTCACGTTACACCAACTGAGAAAGGGTACCGTGAGCGTGCCGCCGCCAACGCCCATCAGTGCCGAGACCCAGCCGATCACCAGGCCTGCAGCTGTCATACCGAAACCATCCGGCAGACTGCGATGGGGTTTGGGCCGCCACTGAAAGGCCATCTGCGCTGCCACCAGTAACTCGAAGACACCAAAGCCCACCTTCAGCCACTGTCCGGGCAGCCACGACGCCTGCATCGCCCCCAGCCCGGCACCCAACAGGATACCCGGCGCCAGTTGCCGAACCCGCGGCCACAACACTGCGCCACGACGGTGATGGGCACGCACCGAGGAAATAGAAGTAAAGACGATGCTCGCCAGCGAGGTGGCAATCGCCATCTGCATCAGCCAGGGGCTGTCGACGCCGCCCTGTTGCCAGATGGCCAGCAGTGCCGGCACGATGATCAGGCCACCGCCGATGCCCAGCAGTCCGGCGGACAGCCCGGCCAGCGCCCCCAGAGATATATACGCCAACAGGGCCGTCATTATTCCCTATTCCGGCACCAGGGGTTCCGGGGTGGCAATAAAATAGCCCTGGGCATAGTCAACACCGATTTCATCCAGTGCCTCCAGCACACCCAGGCGGGTAACAAACTCAGCCACGGTCTGAATGCCCATCAGGTGGCCGATTTCGTTGATGGCAGCCACCATCGCGCGGTCGACAGGATTACGGTCCATATCCTTGACGAAGCTGCCGTCTATTTTCAGATAGTCCACGGGCAGATTCTTGAGGTAGTTGAAGGAACTCAGGCCGCTGCCAAAGTCGTCCAGGGCAAAATGGCAGCCCATGCGCTTGAGTTCACTGATCAGGCTCACAGCGCGGCTCAGGTTGGTGATGGCGGTGGTCTCGGTCACCTCGAAACACAACCACTTCGGCGGTATGCCACTAGCCAGCACCGCGGTGGTGACAAAGGCCGGGAAGTCCTCATCACACAGGGACTGACCGGACAGGTTGATGGACAGGTTCATCACCCCGCCCTGCGCTTGCAGAGTGTGCAGGAAGGCCAGCACCTGTGTTACCACCCAGCGATCGATCTGCGGCATCAGGTGGTAGCGCTCTGCGGCGGGCAGGAAACTGCTGGGCGCGACCACCTCACCTTCCCCGGTACGCAGGCGCAGCAGAATCTCGCTGTGCGGTGTGTCATCCCCCGCCGGCGGGACACCCTTCATAGGCCGGATGGCCTGCTGATACAGCACAAAATCATCGTTTTCCAGCGCCTGGCGGATGATCTGCAACCACTGCATCTCGCCCTTCTGATGCAACAGGGCCAGATCGTCCTGTTCGAAGACATGCAGTCGGTTGCGGCCCTGATCCTTGGCGATGTAGCAGGCGGAATCGGCAGCGCTGAGGACATCGGTGATATTGCCGCTCTGTGCGCTGATGGGTGCCAGACCGATGCTGATGCCTACGTCGAAGGCCTTGTCGGCCCAGACGAAACGGAACTCGGACACCATCTGCAACAGATTATTCACCACCCCGCACGCCTGCTCCAGATGGCAGCCCTCCAGCAGCAGGCCGAACTCGTCACCACCCAGGCGGGCGAGGATATCGGCCTCGCGGATCGAAGCCCGCATGCGCGTGGCCAGCTGCTTCAGCAACTCGTCACCAGCCACGTGGCCACAGGTGTCGTTGACCACCTTGAAGCGATCCAGATCCATGTAGCACAGGACATGCTCGATACTTTCATGCCGGGCGCTCTCCAGCGCCAGCTCCAGACGCGCCTCGAATTCATGCCGGTTGATCAGCCCGGTGAGGGAATCGTGGCTGGCCTGATACGACAGACGGTGGGTGAGCGAGGTCAGTTCGGTGGTGTCGTGGAACACCAGCACCACGCCCAGGGCCAGATGGTCCGCATCCCGGATCGCCGAAACACGCACCTCCACAGCAAACTCCTTGTCGCCCCCGCGGTTCAGCAGATTCAGTTGCCCCGGCAGGGGAAAACTGTCGGCCGAGGCCAGACAACGTACCACCGGATCCGCCACGGGCTCATCACTGTCTTCATCAATCAGCCGCAGCACCGTTGCCAGCGGCTGCCCCATGGCCTCCTCTCGGGTCCAGCCTGTGAGTTTTTCGGCCACGGCATTGAGGTAGTCCACCCGCCCCTCGGTATCCGTCGTCACCACCCCGTCGGCGATGGACTGCAGCGTCGAACGGGCAAATTCATCGGCCTTGTGAAACATCGAGGGACGCCGCTCAAGTAAGGCCGGCACATTCTCCACTACCGCATCCAGTGGCTGCCCCAGGCCGCGGGCAAACATCAGCGCACCCAACACCGCCAGCAACTGCAGCCCGGCCCAGACAAACAGCGTCTCCATGCCGAAATAGCCCGTGCGCGTCCAGTAGTACTGCAGCAGCAGGGTGGTCACCAGCAGCGGCACCACGGCCCCCAGTATGAACACCCTGGTGCGGATGGAGAGCAGCGGGCGCGGCAGGCGCAGACCACTCAGGGCGCAACCGAACAGGTCAAAGACGGCAAAGAAGACCGGCAGACCAACGATGATAGCGGCAATCAGCGCCACCAGATGAATGCGCAACCAGTCCCCGGATGTAGCTTCAAAGTCCATGGCCATCTCGGCGCTGACGATGACAGAAGCCGGGGCCAGCAGCAGATAAAACAGAAACGCCCCCCAGAAGTGGCGGGGAAAGGCCTGCACCCGGGCCAGCGCAGCGGCAGCGGTCGACTCATCGGGCTGCGCCAGCCAGTCTTCCAGCGGACGCACAAAGCGACTGAAGTACCACTGCGAAAGCAGCAGCCAGCCCAGCACAAAACCCGCCACCAGTGGCATAACCAGCAATTGCAGGATCTGCGGCAGCGAAAACATGCCGATGAGCAGCAGAAAGGACATGCCGAACAGCGGTGGAATCAGCCACGCCAGCAGGATCAGCAGACGGAAGTGCCGTATAAAATCGATGCTGGAAGGAGGGTGCGCCGCAGAC
>CAZTPE010000306.1:0-3327 GCA_964614545.1 uncultured Ectothiorhodospiraceae bacterium | reverse complement strand
CGCCCGGCAGGATTCGAACCTGCTACCCTCGGCTTAGAAGGCCGATGCTCTATCCGCATGAGCTACGAGCGCAGATAACCAGCCTGCCCGCATCGCCGGATGACTATATCGCATAGCCAACAATATACTGGTCGGGGTGGAGGGATTCGAACCCCCGACATCCTGCTCCCAAAGCAGGCGCGCTACCAGACTGCGCTACACCCCGAACCGAGGCGGCGCATTATAGCGACGTTATTCCCGCAGCGCCATCCGCAAACACATCTTTCAAGCACTCCCCCCATCAGCAGCACGAATTGCGGTGTACCGCGGCGGCGTGAGATCATAGCGCCCCGTTTTTACAGTCGGCGCCACACACAATGAGTGCAAAGATTATCGACGGCAAGGCCATTGCCGCAGAACTCCGCCAGCAAACCAAACAACGCGTCGACACGCGTCGGGAACAGGGCCTGCGCCCACCGGGCCTCGCGGTGGTGCTGGTCGGCGCCGACCCCGCCTCGCAGGTCTACGTCGGCAGTAAGCGCCGTGCCTGCGAAGAGGTCGGCTTTATCTCCAAGTCCTACGACCTGCCGGCCGGCACCAGTGAAGACAGCCTACTGTCGCTTATCGACGAGCTGAACACTGACCCGGCCATTGACGGCATCCTGGTGCAGCTGCCCTTACCGGCGCACATCAGCGACGAGGCCGTCATCGAACACATCGATCCACAAAAGGATGTCGATGGCTTTCACCCATACAACATCGGCCGCCTCGCCCTGCGCCACCCCACCCTGCAACCCTGCACGCCGCGCGGCATCATGACCCTGCTGGAACACAGCGGACTGGAAGTCCGGGGCATGGATGCCGTGGTGGTGGGCGCCTCCAACATCGTTGGCCGCCCCATGAGCCTGGAACTGCTGCTCGCCGGCTGCACCGTCACCACCTGCCACCGCTTCACCAAAGACCTGGAATCCCATGTGCGGCGTGCCGATTTGCTGGTGGTAGCCGTAGGCAGGTACGGCATCATCCCGGCCGAATGGATCAAGCCGGGCGCCGTCGTCATCGACGTGGCCATGAATCGCAACGAGGCCGGCAAACTGGTGGGCGATATCGACTTTGAGGCCGCGCGCGAACGGGCCGGCTGGATCACCCCGGTGCCCGGCGGCGTCGGGCCGATGACGGTGGCGACGCTGTTGCAGAATACCGCAGATGCGGCGGACACGCGGGACGGCATTTAGGCCTTTACGCTGAGCTGGTTTGTAGGAGCGGGCCATGCCCGCGATAGCTTTACACTCCCCCACAGAGGATATTGATTGCAACATTGTGTGCGGCTTCAGCCGCGAAGGAATTCAGCCTGCATTCGCGGCTAAAGCCACTCCCACAGAAGATTTACTGTTTTTTCCCTGCCGCCTATCGCGGGCATGGCCCGCTCCTACCCGGCACAGGGGTTACTCCCGCCGCCAGGTGGTGATGCCCTGCGGGTCATCTTCCAGCACGATGCCCTGCGCGGCCAGCTCATCGCGAATGCGGTCGGATTCGGCCCAGTCCTTATTCTCTCGCGCCTTGGTGCGTCTCTTAATCAGCGCTTCGATTTCTGCTTTCGAGAGACCCACGCTAATAATCGGAGCATGCCCTTTTAGCTCTATCTTCCCAGTTTTTGGTTGGACGACAGCATCTCTTCTTCCTTGAAAGAAAACCTCCGGATCACGCTCCAACAACCCCAGACACGCACCCAGCCCTTTCAATTCAGCCGCCAGCTGGCCCGCCATCTGTACATCACTACCACGCAGACGATTAATCTCCCGCGCCAGCTCGAATAGCGCCGCAATCGTCTCGGGCGTATTGAAGTCATCATCCATGGCCGCATCGAAGCGTGCCGTGTACGCCTGCACATCGCCACCCTCCACGGGTACCACACCGCGCAGCGCATTATAAAGAGTGGTCAGCGCCGCCTTGGCCTCATCCAGATGCTTGTCGGAATAGTTCAACGGGCTGCGGTAGTGGCTGTTAAGAATGAAGAAACGCACCACCTCGGGGTCGTATTTCTTCAGCACCTCGCGGATGGTAAAAAAGTTGCCCAGCGACTTGGACATCTTCTCCTCGTCGATGCGCACAAAACCGTTGTGCATCCACACGTTAACGAATTTCTCGCCGGTGGCCGCCTCGCTCTGTGCGATCTCGTTTTCGTGATGGGGAAACTGCAGGTCCAGCCCACCGCCGTGGATGTCGAAGTGGTTGCCTAGGCAGCAGGTGGACATGGCCGAACACTCGATGTGCCAGCCGGGACGACCCTTGCCCCACGGTGATTCCCAGTAAGGCTCGTCGGGCTTGGCCGTTTTCCACAACACGAAATCCAGTGGGTCACGTTTGGCGGTATTCACCTCGACACGCGCACCGGCGCGCAGGTCATCGGTATTTTTGCCCGACAGCTCGCCGTAATGCTCGAAGCGGCTGACGTCGTAATACACATCCCCCAGGGAACCCTCTCTGCCCCCTTCGGGGCCATTCACCTTACCCCCATTGCCGGCCTGATAGGCGTAACCCTTGTCGACCAGGGTCTGGATCATGTCGATGATCTCGCCCATGTGGCGGGTAGCACGTGGCTCTTCGTCCGGGTGCAGCACGCCCAGGGCATCGGCGTCACGGATCATCTCGGCGATAAAATGGTCGGTCAACTGGTCGATCTTTTCGCCGCGCTCATTGGCCCGCGCGATGATCTTGTCGTCGATATCGGTGACGTTGCGCACATAGGTCACCTGCTCCGCGCCATATATCCGGCGCAGATAGCGGTACACCACATCGAACACCACCAGCACCCGCGCATGGCCCAGGTGACAGAGGTCGTACACCGTCATACCGCACACGTACATGCGCACGTTTTTCGGGTCGATGGGGACGAAGGGCTCTTTGCGCTTGGTGAGGTTGTTGTGAATTTGCAGCATGGGGGGTCCGGGTTAGGGGCCAGTGGCCGGTTTCTAGTGGCGGCAATGGTAGCGAAATCACCTCGGCACTACAAAAAACACGGCCTTCCGCGACTCCGGCAAAACCGATATCATTGCCCGCTGACTCTCCAGCCACAGGAACGCTGAATGAAAGCTCTGACTCGCACACTGGTTATATTTTTTGCACTTTCACTGCTGCCCGGCCTGCTGCTGGCCGACGACGCCCACCCACGCGTACGCATCACCACCAACATGGGTGACATCGTGCTGGAACTGGATCGTGAAAAGGCCCCCAAGACGGTGGAAAACTTCCTCGCCTACGTCAATGAAGGCTTCTACGACGGCACCATCTTTCACCGCGTGATCGACGGTTTCATGTTCCATTTTATCAGTTGCACCCATAACTTTC
>CAZTPE010000305.1:0-3360 GCA_964614545.1 uncultured Ectothiorhodospiraceae bacterium | reverse complement strand
TAAACGCCTTTGGCAAGGTCGCCGTACTCATGGGCGGCTGGTCGGCGGAACGCCCGGTTTCTTTGCAAAGCGGACAGGCAGTGCTGGATGGGCTGAAGCGTTGTGGCGTGAACGCCTGGGGCGTCGATGTGCAGAAAGCCACGGTGCTGGATACCCTGCGTCGGGGCAATTTTGATTGCGCCTTTATTATCCTGCATGGCCCCGGTGGCGAAGACGGCGTGATTCAGGGGGCGCTGGATATCCTCAACATCCCTTACACCGGCAGTGGCGTGCTGGCTTCGGCCCTGGCAATGGACAAGCTGCGCTGTAAGCAGTTTTTCGAAGGCGCGGGGATTCCGACGCCGGCTTATATGCTGCTGGATGAAAGTACCGATATGGAATTCGTTCAGGCCAGCCTGGGACTGCCGTTGATGATCAAGCCGGTGCTGGAAGGTTCCAGTCTGGGCATGAGTAAGGTCGAGCATGAGGATGAATTATTATCGGCCTGGCGACAGGCGGCACGGTATCAGGGTGAGGTGATTGCCGAGCGCTGGATCGAAGGAGAGGAATATACACTGACGATCCTGGGACAGCAGGCACTGCCGGTGATCCGGCTTGAGACCGGCAATGCCTTTTATGATTATGCAGCCAAGTATCAGTCGGATGAAACCCGCTATCACTGCCCCTGCGGCCTGTCGCAGACAGAAGAAGCGCGCCTGCAGCGTCTGGCGCTGTCCGCTTTCAATGCGGTGGGCGCAACAGGCTGGGGTCGGGTGGATGTGATGTGCAGCGAGGATGGCGCGCCCTGGGTGATCGAGATTAACACCGTGCCAGGCATGACCAGCCACAGCCTGGTGCCGATGGCGGCGAAAGCGGCGGGGATGGATTTTGATGAACTGGTTTGCCGTATTCTGGCGCAGACGCTGGATCTCGCGCGGGCGCAGACAACAGCCGGAGAGGTGACTAATGGTAGCTAACTCTCAGGCGGTAATCCCTGTATCGCACACCTCTGAGTGGCGCATTAAAACAGGTTTGAGCCTGCCCATGCTAGGCACATTGCTGTTGCTGCTGGGTGTCGTGCTGCTCCTGGGTTGGTGCCTTTCCATGTTAAAGGATCCAGCCACTCTGCCCATCAGCAAGATTCGGGTGCAGGGTGCCTTTGTGCATCTGGATGAACGCATGCTGCAGCGGGCGGTAGAAATGGAAAAGCAGGGTTTTTTCAGTGTTGATATCGATGTGGTGAAGCAGCGGGTCGAACAACTGCCCTGGGTAGCGCAGGCCTCGGTACGCCGAATCTGGCCGGATACGCTGGGCATCGAGGTGGTGGAGCAAAAAGCCCTGGCGCGTTGGGCAAGTGGTGGGCTGGTGAATGATACAGGGCGGAATTTCAGCCCGGCAGCGGACAGTTATCCCTCGAATCTGCCGTTGTTTAGCGGGCCCCAAAATATGCTTGCCATGATGGGCGAACAGTATCGGCGCAACAGCGCTCTGCTGCTGAGAGCCGGCCTGAGCATTACCGTACTGGCAATAAATTCGCGGCGCGCACTGACGCTGCAACTGGATAATGGTATCGAACTGGTGCTGGGGCGCAGGCAGACGCAGGCGCGTTTAAAGCGTTTTATCACGGTCTACAGAAAATTACTGGCAACGCGCGCAGCCGACATTGCGCGGGTGGACCTGCGCTATAGCAACGGCATGTCGGTGCAGTGGAAGACAGTGAGAAAACAGAATATTCATCAGGGTGGGGAGTAAGGTTCCGTGTCGAAAAAGACAGAAAAAAATCTGATCGTCGGACTGGATATCGGTACTTCGAAAGTCGTGGCCATTGTCGGCGAAGTGACCGAAGAAAATGAAATCGAAGTGATAGGCCTGGGTTCGCATCCCTCCCGGGGGCTGAAGAAGGGCGTGGTGGTAAACATTGAATCCACCGTGCAGTCAATTCAGCGCGCGGTCGAGGAAGCTGAACTGATGGCCGGCTGTCAGATCCATTCGGTCTATGCCGGGATCGCTGGCAGCCATATTCGCAGTCTGAATTCCCACGGCATCGTCGCCATTCGCGACAAGGAAGTAACGCCGGCCGATGTCGATCGGGTTATCGATGCTGCACGTGCGGTGGCTATTCCCGCCGATCAGAAAATCCTGCACATCATGCCGCAGGAATTCCTGATCGATGATCAGGAAAGCATTCGTGAACCGGTGGGCATGTCCGGAGTGCGGCTGGAAGCCAAGGTGCACATGGTCACCGGCGCCGTGTCCGCGGCGCAGAATATTATCAAGTGCGTGCGCCGTTGTGGTCTGGAAGTCGATGACATCATCCTCGAGCAGCTGGCCTCCAGCCAGTCGGTGTTGACCGAAGACGAGAAGGAGCTGGGCGTATGCCTGGTGGATATCGGCGGCGGCACCACGGATATAGCTGTGTTTACTGAAGGCGCGATTCGGCATACGGCCGTGATTCCGATTGCCGGTGATCAGGTGACCAATGACATCGCCGTGGCCCTGCGCACGCCGACCCAGTACGCCGAGGAAATCAAGATTAAATACGCCTGCGCCCTGACCCAGCTGGCCAGTGTCGATGAAACCATCGAAGTGCCCAGTGTCGGTGAGCGCCCACCCCGGCGGCTGGCGCGTCAGACCCTGGCCGAGGTGGTGGAACCCCGTTATGAGGAGTTGTTCACCCTGATTCAGGCGGAATTGCGGCGCAGCGGTTTTGAGGATCTCTGCGCCGCGGGCATTGTTATGACCGGAGGCAGTTCAAAAATGGAAGGGGCGGTGGAGCTGGCGGAAGAGATTTTCCACATGCCGGTGCGCAAGGCCATGCCACAGTTTGTCATCGGCCTGATCGATGTCGTGCGTAACCCGATTCATGCCACTGGCGTGGGGCTGTTGCTGTTCGGTCATCAAAACCGGGCAATGCGTGAATCAGAAGTGCGTATGGGCGGCGGACTGCGCAGCGTACTGCTGCGCATGAAAAGCTGGTTTCAGGGCAATTTTTAAATGTTTTACGAGTACGAATCAATTTTTATCAGAGAGGAGGATGGATCATGTTTGAGTTAATGGATACCTACAGTCAGAGTGCTGTGATCAAGGTCATCGGTGTGGGCGGCGGCGGCGGTAATGCCGTCGATCACATGGTGCAGCAGAGTATCGAAGGCGTGGAGTTTATTTGCGCCAATACCGATGCCCAGGCGATTCGCAATACAACGGCGCGAACCGTGCTGCAACTTGGCAGCAACATCACCAAGGGACTGGGGGCCGGCGCCAACCCTGAAATCGGCCGTCAGGCGGCGATGGAAGATCGTGAACGGATTCAGGAAGCGCTGGAAGGCGCGGACATGGTCTTCATTACCGCCGGCATGGGCGGTGGCACCGGAACCGGCGGCG
>CAZTPE010000304.1:0-3366 GCA_964614545.1 uncultured Ectothiorhodospiraceae bacterium | reverse complement strand
CCAGTTCGTTGAGAAAATACTCCCGGTTGTACAGGCCGGTGAGGGAATCATGCTCGGCCATTTTACGCAGATTTTCCATCATCGCCATGCGCTCGCCGATATCATCAACCAAGGCGATATAAAGCGTTCGATTTTCTATTTCCAGTTTGTTGACCTTGACCGACATAGGGAAATTGGAACCGTCCCGGCGCAATGCCGTTACCGTTGTCTCGTGACCGGAAATACTCATCGAGGGTGATTTACAGAGCTCGAGAAAGCTGGAAAAAACACCGCCCGGCGACAACGGCACGATGCTTATGACCGGGCGACCAATGGCCTCCGTGGCACGAAAGCCAAAAAGCTGCTGCGCGGCATTGCTGAAGGTTTCGATCATGCCATGATCATCCAGCGTAATGATGCCCTCGGCGGCATTGTCGAGGATGGACTCCAGCCGCGTCTGGCGCGACTGCACCTGGCCCTGCATGCGCAGAAACGCCTCCACCAGCACCGCGGTTTCCTGGGTGCGGGGAACCAGGGCAGGCAGGTAATTCTCACCCTTGCCGTGAGCCTCCAGGGCCCGTGTCACATCGAGGATGGGCCGGCGAATCACCCGTTCGAACATGAGATAGGCGAGCAGCAGAACGATAGCCATAAAGGCGGCAAATACCCAGACGACCAGGGACAGGGTATCGGCCGTATCCAGCGTACGGATAATGTTCTTCTCGGAGAGGTTGGCCATCTCCTGCCTCATAAGATCCAGAATCCCCCAGGCCTGGTCGAGTATCGGGCGAATATCATTACGCAAGATGGGCAGGTCAGTGCGCCAGTTTTTCGAAGTGTATATTTCCACCGCACGCCTGAAATCGGACTCATACTGCAGCCTGATTTCCTGCATTCTCCCCAGGGATTCATTCAGCTGAAAATCCAGCTTGCCCAGTTCACGATAGGCTTCCAGCTCGACCAGCAACTCATCCACACGATCAATGTAAATCTCGCGGTTGTTCAGATTGTTCGCCATACTGACAACCGGGTCACCAAACATGCCGGAACGATTGGCAACGAAGACCCGCACGGAACTGATCTGCTGCGCCCAGGCATAACGCAGCTCATTCAGCGCCTGTAGAATCACCGGCTGATCCGGTTTATCCGTCATTCCGGTCGCTTCGGCAATGGCCAGGTTCACGGCCTGAATAAAGGCCTCGTTGCCCGGCTGCAAATTATTGAGCAGGATGGCGGCAGCCGGAAAACGAGTTTCCACGTCAGACAGCACCGCCAGCAGCTTCTGGGTTTCTTCATCCAGCCGCTGCATGGCAAAAACCAGATTGATAGCAAAATCGTGAATAAAGGGATGACGACGCAGGGCATAGTGCTCTGTCAGCTGGCGCGCCTGCAGCTTGGTCTCTGCCAGACGAACAAGGATATTGCGATAAGACTTGGCATCCAGCATCAGGGGGTACTGATAAATGGCGCTTTCCGTCACCTGCAGGGAATCCGTCAGGGAATCAAAGACCCAGCCCAAATCCTGATCCTCCTGAATCAAGCGAAAGCTTTCCTGGGTCAACAGGTGGACGCGGTGCTGGGTATACAGCGCCGCGGGCAATGACAGCATCGCCACCACGGCGGCCGTCAACAAAAAGCGTGCGCGAATACTCTTGGCCATCACATGCACACCATCAGCATTATCTGCAATACCTGATTAATTTAGGATTATTATCAATATATCGGCCAAAATCACCCCCGGAACAGGTAGCACGCGCCACCCATCGAACTCGAGAATTCCTATAGAATCACTCTACTTTTTGTCAAATACCTGCCAATGTCAATGATCCTGCTGCTCAACAAGCCCTTCGATGTTCTCTGCCAGTTCACAGATGCAGACAATCGTCATACCCTGGCCGACTTTGTCGACACCCCCGGGGTCTATCCGGCCGGGCGTCTGGATCGCGACAGTGAAGGCCTGGTGGTCCTCACTGACGACGGCGGCCTGCAGCACCGCATCAGCCACCCCCGTCACAAACTGGCCAAAACCTACTGGGTGCAGGTCGAGGGCGAACCGGATCGGCATGCACTGGATCAGCTGCGCCGGGGCGTACCGCTCAAAGACGGCATGACCGCTCCCGCGCAGGCCCGGTTGATTGCCGAGCCCGATCTCTGGCCACGCACACCGCCGGTGCGTTACCGCGCCAGCATCCCCACCCGTTGGATCGAGCTGACCCTCCATGAAGGCCGCAACCGCCAGGTGCGGCGCATGACCGCGGCGGTCGGGCACCCGACCCTGCGCTTGCTACGCATACGCATTGGGCCGTGGTCGCTGGACGGCCTGATGCCCGGCCAGTGGCGGGAGGCGCAAATGCCCGACGAATGGCGTAAAATGCCGCCCCATGAAAAGGAAACCCAGGCTCGGCGCCATCACCCTCACCATACCTCCCGTCACAGGGCTTCCCATCACAAGGGCAGTCCCGCCCCGGGGCGCAGTGGAAAAAACCGCCGGTCTCCACGTGATTAAGGTTACTCGTTAGCGATGGCTGCGCCGGCAAGCAACTCACCAGATCATGCAGTCCCGCCTCCCACGCCCCTGCACAATATCCTGGTGGGCGTCTCCGGCGGCGTAGACTCCGCCGTGGCGACCTACCTGTTGCGCGAGCAGGGTTTCGACGTGCAGGGCATGTTCATGAAGAACTGGGACGAAGACGACAAGGAGGGCTATTGCTCGGCCGCAGTGGACCTTGAAGATGCCAGCAGTGTCTGCGAACAACTGGGCATCGAACTGCATACACGCAATTTTTCCAGCGAATACTGGGACCATGTGTTCAGCTATTTTCTCGAAGAATACCGCGCCGGCCGCACCCCGAACCCGGACGTACTATGCAACCGGGAAATCAAGTTCAAGACCTTTCTTGAGCATGCCCTGATTCTCGGTGCCGATCACATCGCCACCGGCCATTACGCGCGAGTGGAATACCGTGACGGCCGCTACCGCCTGTTGAAGGCCCGTGACGGCAACAAGGATCAGACCTATTTCCTGCATGCCCTCGGCCAGCATCAGCTGCAACGGGCGCTGTTCCCTCTGGGTGAGCTGTGCAAACCGGAGGTGCGCCGCATCGCCGAACAGCAGGGTTTCACCAATGCGGCAAAAAAGGACAGCACCGGTATCTGCTTCATTGGCGAGCGCAAATTCAAGGAATTTCTCAGCCGCTTCCTGCCTGCCCAGCACGGCGAGATGCGCACCCCGGAAGGCGAGCTGATCGGCCAGCACGATGGGCTGATGTATTACACCCTGGGCCAGCGCCAGGGCCTGGGCATTGGCGGCAGCCAGGGCGGCAGCGGTGATCCCTGGTATGTGGTGGGCAAGGATCTCGACAACAATATTCTCATCGTCGCCCAGGG
>CAZTPE010000303.1:0-3368 GCA_964614545.1 uncultured Ectothiorhodospiraceae bacterium | reverse complement strand
GTCCTGTCTCATTTCCTGTAACAGCTGGTGGGATGGGATGGGATGGGATGGGATGGAATGGGAGGGATGGGATGGGATGGGATGGGATTGGATTGGATTGGATTGGATTGGATTGGATTGGATAATTTATTTCCTCTTATACAAGAGAGCTTCAAATACAAATATTATATACAATTGAAGATGAAATACACTATTATATACATACAAAACGGGTAACAAAACACATATATTTGACAATTAATTTCTAAAAACTGCTAACTGGCGGAAATTTGTGTTGCGACATAGTTGGGTGACTGCTCGTGCAACTATGCAGATAAATTGGTCATACTGATCTTTATTTAAATATTGCCACTCTTTCCCTAACATTATGCGCATAATGTCTTCATCTTCTTTGCAAAATAATTCCACCTCAGCTTTTACACCTAGAACATTTACAATGTTTTCCCAAAGATCATTTCGTTCTTCTAATAACTGTTCACATCGTATTAAAATATGTTCCACATAATCATCGGTTTGCTTGTTACACAGGTTACACACAAAAACATTACAGTTATCTGGAATAGACAATAATTGGATAAGTAGCAAGATGGCATTCCGTGCATACTTGTTGCGTTTGATAACACCATACAGTGCATTGTGTTTTAGCGTGGGTTGTATGTTAACAAACCTATTTGCTTTCTTTGTTTTAAGATTTTGACTCCAGTTTGCTTGTGCATCCTTATTAACCTGGTCATTAACAATAGCTTTCCACTGGGTCTTTTGTGGGAATTGACCACCATGTAGATATCGGACCAGATAGTTAGAAAGACCATACTTATTCATGAGTGAAACATAATCAGCTGTGAGGTTATTCGTTGTAATCAACGATGGGGAAAGAACTTGTTCGTACAACTCGTGCAAAACAACATGTTTAATAATATTGTGGTTATTGAGTGAAAGTAACTGTCGAACAAAGAGGAGTTTATTTCTATGAATTGTAGATTCAATCGTGAGCCATCCTACCATACCTAAAACAATCTCATTATGTGTCCGCCAGTTCAGGCCTTGGATATGTTTTGCCACCGTTCTTTGAACTTTTTCAAGGATATCATATTCTTTTCTGGTAAGAGGTCCCCACACTTCACATGCGAATAGCATTGATGGTATGCATAATCTGTGCCATAAAACTGCACTGGTGAGTGGGTTCATGCCTTGAGCATTAAAACCTATGGCAGTTAAAATACCCAGATGTGAATAGCCCTTTTTTGACACTTCTTTTATTCTAGCCGTGCCAGATTTATACGCACTCATTGTGTTCCCTAGGTAAATACAATGATCAACTTCCTCGATAGGAGCATTGCCCAAGTGCCATTGTCTAGTTAGTCTATTTCGATTATTCATGCACCTGGATTCACCAAAAGTCAAGCAGCATGACTTAGATGAGGAGAACCTGACACGCCACCTACTGCCATAGCGATACACATTATCCAACATAAGCTGTAGATTACTGACTGAGAGTGACATAAGTAATGTGTCATCAGCAAAGGTCGGAGTGGACATATCAACGTCATAATACGTCAAACCTACAGCAGGAGGCTGAATTGCTTCCTGATGAATATCATAATAGGAGACACAAAAATAAAACATAGACAGGAGGCCCCCTTGTTTAATACTTCTGCTTATTGTAAAGCTATCTGATAATTCCCCATTGACCATAATGTTACATGAACTGCCTACGAGCCATTCCCGAAAAAGCCACCATAGTTTTCCTTTGATGCCAATGTTTGATAATTTGTAAAGCAAACCATCCCACCAAATACGATCAAAGGCTTGCTGGATATCCAGAAAGCTAGCAAATACCTTACTTCCCCTATCTCGGAAATGATTAATAACCTCTTGAACCATATACGACACTGCTACACTACTAGTACCTTCCCTACCAGACTGCTGCAAGCTCGGTGGAAACTTTTGAGTCTTCAGCCAAGGTTTAAGTCTATTCAAAACGACCTTTTCCAGGATCTTATTAATGATGGGACTAAGAGATATCCCTCTGTATGAGTTCAACACATCCTTGGACTTTTTCTTGCCTTTGTGAATCGGAATAATTATGCTGTGTTTGAGGGACTCAGGTACATGGATATGGTTGACAATGGCATTATACAACACTGTTAAATGATGCAAGATTTCAAATCCACCATATTTAATACTCTCATACGATACATTATCTGCTCCCGGGGATTTGTGGTTGGGCATCCCTTTACATACATCTGCTACTTCATTGACTGTAAAAGGAGCATGCAAAATACCAGTAGAATCATCAGATGTTGAAAAGGAACACATTAATGCAGTTATTTCATTATGAATGTGTGTTTTGAAGTCTTCGTCAAATTGGGGGGCTTCTGACACCTGTTCATTGAGCAATTTGTCATAATGGTCACGCCACATTTCACGTAATTCTCTGGGTGACGCATACACTTTCCCATCTACTTTTATTGCATGCAAGTCAGTGTTATCACTCTTACTACGCTTAAGATATTTCCACAAAGCTCTAGTGTCAATTTCATAATTCGATTCTGCTTCTTCAAATCTCTTTTGTTCGTATTCCTGATGTTTTTGAATTAGAAGTTTGGCAAATGCCTTTTTGTGTATTTTGTAAGAACGATAAGACTCGTGTTGCATGCCTCGAGGTCTACCCTGAGATATCCATATTTGACGTTTAACTTTTTGAACATTGTGGCAGAGTTTAAGGTCATCATCCCAATAAGGGCGCTTAAACGGACATTTTTGTAACAGGGGTACACATTGTGTCATAGCTGATTGCACACACGTTTGTATTCCAAGTAAGTATTCATCAATACAATGAGCGTCAGATATTTCATTATCGCCAACTTCCTTGATTAGGTTGTCACGTAATACTTGACCATATTCGGTAATGTTACATTTAGACCAAATATACACAGGGCGCTGTTGAGGCTCATATCGTTTTACATTCAATGTAATTTTAATATAGATTGGTACATGATCAGACGTATTGGCACTATGATCGTCAGCGACATAACAACGATCTACGATATACATATATGTACGTGACATAATAAAATGATCGATTTGTGTGGATTGTCTGACACTGTCATCGGCCCCGAATGTACATATTGGTCCAGTACACACGCTCTGAGTAATCATGGAACATACATTATTGTGAATAATAAACTCCAACAACAGTTTGCCTCTTATGCTCTGTGGATTATTACCCCTTGGGTCGGATTGATCACCAAGCTGAGCATTAAAATCCCCACTCAATATAACCACACCTTGGCTAGCATATGTATCATAGACTACGGTGGCTGATTTCTGCCAAGCAAACTGTGATATTTTCTCAAACATTTCGT
>CAZTPE010000302.1:0-3394 GCA_964614545.1 uncultured Ectothiorhodospiraceae bacterium | reverse complement strand
GTCCGAGTGCACGGCCGGGAACGGGCATTCCACGGCTCAGGCAAAAAAAAGGCGTGGCCCCTGAGGGCCACGCCGTTGATTCTACCAGTTGTCGATCAAGCTAGCCGATCTGCTCCAGCAGATCCTTGGCCTGCTGCTTCTGGGTATCGTCGCCTTCTTCCAGCACCTCGTCGAGAATGCTGCGTGCGCCGTCACCATCGCCCATGTCGACGTAGGCCTTGGCCAGATCCAGCTTGGTGCCGATTTCATCGACTTCACCAAACATATCATCGTCGAGCAGTTCCTCTTCGAGATCCTCACCGATGGCCAGTTCGTCTTCGGGCGACTTGTCTTTGCCTGTATCCGGCTGTTCGTTCTCGATGTTTTCCACGCTTTCTTCGACGATCAAGACATCGCTTTCAACAACGTCGTCCAGCTCGATATCAAACTCGCTGTCACCCTTCTCTTCGGCCGGGGTATCGAACTTGATGGTCTCATCATCACCCAGCGCCAGCTCTTCGGCATTCAGATCCATGCTGAAGTCTGATTTTTTACTATCAGTCTGTTCCGCAGACTCCACTTCATCGGTGCTGAATTCCAGCATAGAGTCATCGGTATCTGTCGTCGATGCATCGAAATTCAGCTCACCTGATGCCTCACTGATTTCTTCAGACACCACTTTTTCCTCTGTCGCGGCAACAGCCTCGTCCAGCGCCTCCATATCGAAGTCCAGCGTATTATCGTCGGTCGCGGCAACATTTTCGCCCTCTGCCTCATCGGCATCGGCACGCTGATCCAGGTTGAAATCCAGGGTGGACACATCGAAATCCAGGCTATTATCAGGCTTGGCCGGGGTCACGTCTTCCGCGCTTTCACTCAGCCCGGCATCGTCGCCAAGATCAGAACCGCTCGCTTCGGCCTTAACCTTGGTATCGACCTTGGTATCCCCCAGGTCTGGCGCATCAAGATCGAAATCGAAGTCCAGCAGGTCTTCATCGGCGCCGGATGCACCGCCTCCCAACTCCCCCTGCATGGCTTGAACGGCATCGCCAAACAGGGGATTACCCGGACACAGCTGACTACCCATGGTCGCTGCTTTGGCCCACAGGGGGTCGGTTTCATCACCCAGGGTATCGTGCAACTCCTGCGCCTGTAATTCGAATGCCTCACTGTTCTTGGCGGCAAAAAACACTTCCAGCAGCTTCAGCTTCAGCTCGTTACGCTCCGGTGCAGTCTCCAGCGCTGCGCGGATGATATCTTCTGCCTGCTGGTGACGACCGTAGGCCAGATAGACATCGGCTTCCGAAATGGGATCCACGTCAGAGACATCCGTCTGGATACCGCTCATGTCGCTGATTTCGCTCATGGCGAAATCACTCACCATGGAGCTTTCACCACCCACGCCCTGCGCCATTTCACTGCTTGTCGCACCGGCAGCAGCGCCTTCACCACCCACATTGAGGATGCTTTCCTGGAAGCCTTCCTGCATCTTGCGGCGACGCGCCACGATCCAGCCCACAATGGCCAGCACCAGCACGCCGATACCGCCATACATCAACAGAGGATCCTCCAACAGGCTCGGCTCAGGGGCGGGGGCCTCAACAACCGGTGCCGGGACGGGAGGCTTGGGTGCCTCGGATTCCTGCGTTTCTTCCGTCGCAGCGACCTCCAGGGCCGGTGTTTCTGCATCGCCTTCGGCAAGATCTGCACCCTCGACGGCTTCACCTTCCAGCACTTCTTGTTCCGGCATCCCCTGTTCGCTGACTGCGTCCGGGACTGCGGGCTCCTCGGCCTCGCCGCCCAGCTGTTTCTGCAGGCTCAGCATCTCATCATCCTTGAGCATAATGAGACGCTGCATGGCGGCCAGCTGTTCTTCCATCTGCGACAGGCGGGTCTTGAGTTCCTCCGTCTCCTGCCGGTTGGCGTCCAGCGCTTCGGCGGCCAGTACCAGATCCTGACGCAGGCGATCGACATCGGCATCACCAGTGCCAGAGCCCGAACCTTCACTACCCGGGGCAACCAGCTTGAGACGTGCCTGTCCGGCAGCGCTGCTGCCCTCACCTGTTCCAGCCCCGGCAGCCGTCGCCGGAGCCTCGGTGGCCGCAACCTGACGCAGGGGGCGCCCGCTCTTGCGTGCCTCCCATTCGGCGCGTTGATGTTCGACCTCTGCATTGGCCTGGGCGGCAGACACAGCGGTAATCGCGGCCGGATCTTCGATGCGCAACACGTAACCTGCCTTGAGCTGGTTGACGTTACCGTTATAGAAGGCCTGCGGATTGTCGCGCACCAGGGCAAGCATCATCTGATTAACGGAAATCGAATTATCAGGACGCATCCTGTTGGCGATGACCCACAACGTATCGTTAGGCTGCACAGGGCCATAACTCAACACACCATCACGCGACATGACCGGTGACAGCGCGGCACGCTCGCGAATCGGTGTCTGGCGGGTGGCTCGGGTGGCTGTTGCGACGGCAGCGGGAGCCGTCTGTACGGCGGCCTGTTGGATCGGGGCCGGAGCCTCATCAGAAAGCACAGGGGGGTCGACCAGCACGGTAAACTCACGCAGAATACGGCCGCGCGGCCAGCGGGCCTCAACCACAAAATCGAGGAAGGGTTCAGTAACCAGTTCGGTGCTGCTCAGTCTGACATAAGACGTGCCATCAGGCTTTTTCGCAAGGTTGAATTTTATCTTGGTCAGAAAGTAGGCACGATCCGCGCCGACGCGGGCAAAGTCCTCGAGCGACCCCAGACGAATTTGCAGATTGTCCAGGTCGCCTTTCTGCACCGACAGCAGTTCGATTTCAGCGTTCAACGGCTGATTCAATGCCGATTTCATGGTGATATTGCCAAGTCCCAGGGCGAAGGCCGCCACAGGTGCCAGCATCGCCAGCACAGCAATTACCGGTGCCAATCTCTTACCCATATCCACTCCCATTTGAAGTTATTGCGCCCGCCTTCGCGTGTCCATTCCCAGGAATTCCAGTTACAGCATCGGCACCATGCAGGAATCATTTAATAAAATGAGACAATTAGGGCAAACAAACAGTGGGAACTATAGCTTACAAGTAATCGTTTACCAAGATTTCAGCTATTTGCGCACCCTTCAATGCCGCTCCCTTGCGCACATAATCAGCCATCACCCATAGATTCAGTCCATGTGGATGGCTGATGTCTTCCTGCACTCAGCCAACGAAGGCGGCATCCTGACGGGCGGCCTCTGTCACCACGGGGGTGCTCGGCCTTATCCATCAGCGCCACACCGGGCGCCTGCTGCAACAGTTCACGGCCCTGTGCGGCATTGATTTTCCTGCGTTTCGATGTGCAAAGCGAGGGAGTTGTGAAAAATACCGGCACGCGCACCACCGCCAGACTGATAACTATAGCGTCATCGTCCAACAGCTTTTGTGACCCC
>CAZTPE010000301.1:0-3397 GCA_964614545.1 uncultured Ectothiorhodospiraceae bacterium | reverse complement strand
ACTATTTGCAGTTTGTGTTGCCGAATCAAAGGCAACTCGTCGGCGTGAAAAAAGCCTTCCAGTAAGAGAATGGGCTTATCGATGCCGGCTTCACGCAGGCTCAGCGCCTCTTCGAGACAGGCCACGCCGAACACATCGGCATCGACCAGGGCGTGTGCCACCGGCACGATGCCGTGACCATAGGCATCGGCCTTGATAACGGCAATGATCTGCTGCTGCGGCGCGGCACGGCGAACCTGTTGCAGATTATGCCGAAGCGCCGAAAGGTCGATGACGGCCCGTGCCGCCCGGCTCATGCAAGGCTCCTCATACAAGGCTTTTCATGCATAACTTCTCAGGAATAACCCTCGTCGTCGGAATAGACGTCGTGGATAAAGTTCTCAAAGCGGGTGAACTGGCCGAGGAAGGTCAGGCGCGTGGTGCCGATGGGGCCATTACGCTGTTTGCCGATAATAATTTCGGCGACGCCCTTGCTGTCGCTGTCTTCGTTGTAGACCTCGTCGCGATAGATGAAGACGATCACGTCGGCATCCTGCTCGATGGCGCCCGATTCGCGCAGATCAGACATCACCGGGCGCTTGTTGGGTCGCTGTTCGAGGCTGCGGTTGAGCTGCGACAGGGCCACCACCGGCACATCCATCTCCTTGGCCAGGGCCTTCAGCGAGCGGGAGATTTCCGAGATTTCGTTGGTACGGTTCTCCGACGAGCCATGTACCTGCATTAACTGCAAGTAGTCAATCACGATAAGGCCCAGTTTGCCGTGCTCACGCGCCAGGCGGCGCACGCGGGCGCGCAGCTCGTTGGGGGACAGTGCCGGCGTATCGTCGATGAACATGGGGGCCTCGGCCAGCAGGCCCACCGCCGAGGTCAGGCGCGGCCAGTCGTCGTCTTCCAGCTTGCCGGTGCGTACGCGATGCTGGTCGATGCGCCCCAGTGACGAGAGCATGCGCATGGCCAGTGATTCGCCCGGCATTTCCATGCTGAACACGGCCGTGGGCAGGCCGGACTTGATGGCGGCGTGCTCGGCAATATTCATGGCGAAGGTAGTCTTGCCCATGGACGGACGGCCGGCGACGATGACCATGTCGCCACGCTGCAGGCCGGAGGTCATTTCATCAAAGTCGCTCCAACCGGTGGGCACGCCGGTGATGGGGTTGTCCTGCTGAAACAGGGTGTCGATACGATCGACCGCCTTCACCAGCAGATCCTTGATGGCGACAAAGCCCTGCTTGCTGCGCGCGCCCTGCTCGGCGATCTGAAACACCTGCCGCTCGGCGTTATCGAGCAGTTCTTCGGTGCTGCGGCCCTCGGTCTGATAGCCACTGCTGCTGATCTCATTGCCGACACTGATCAACTGGCGCAACACCGAACGTTCGCGCACGATGGCGGCGTAAGCGCTGATGTTCGCCGCACTGGGCGTGTCCTTGGCCAGGGTGCCAAGATAGGCCAGACCGCCGGCATCATCGAGCAAACTCTGCGTATTCAGCCATTCGGACAGGGTAATCACATCGAAGGGCTCGGTGCGTGCCGCCAGCGCAGCGACGGCACGGAAGATCAGGCGGTGGTCACGGCGGTAGAAGTCCTCTTCCGTGATGACATCGGCGATTTTGTCCCAGGCTTCATTGTCCAGCATCAGGCCGCCCAGCACGGACTGCTCGGCCTCAATGGATTGGGGGGCCACCTTCAGTGCCTCGGTGGCCACATCGATGCTTCCGGGGGGATAGGCTAACTCTTGCATGATCGGATTATCTTACCTGAATTGGGCTGTCAGCGGCCCAAAAAAATGACAAAAAAAAGCCGGCGGTGCTACCACCGCCAGCCTCTTTTTTTCGCCGCCGAAGGAACTTATTCGGGAACGATTTCCAGCGCAATGGTCGCAATCACATCGGAGTGGAATTCGATGTCGATCTCGAATTCACCGACATGACGCAGGGCGCCTTCCGGCAGGCGGATTTCGCTTTTGCTGACGTCCACACCGGCCTCGGTGATGGCGCTGGCGATATCAGTCGTGCCGACGGAACCGAACAGCTTGCCTTCTTCACCTGCTTTCTGGGCAATGGTGACGGTCAGTTCGCCCAGGGCTTCCTTGCGCGCCTCGGCGGCGGCCAGCTTCTCGGCGGCAGTCTTCTCCAGCTCCGTGCGACGGGCCTCAAACTTGGCCACGTTGTCTGCCGTGGCGGATACCGCCTTGCCCTGAGGGATCAGGAAGTTACGGCCATAACCGGCCTTGACATTGACCTGCTCACCCAGATCACCGAGGTTATTTACTTTTTCCAACAGAATGACATTCATCGTTCAAGTCTCTCTCAATCCTGCATTCATCCAATGGTCACCCGGAACGAAGAGCGGTTACTCTTCTCCCGTACCTCCCGCACCCTGCCCTGCAAAGCGCCGGCGCAGATCAACCCAAGTGTCCAATAAACCCACTGCCGCCACCGCCAGCATCAGCTGGGGCAAGACGACAAAAGCCAAAACATACAACCCAATCAGCCAGGCAATGTGCAGCTGCTTCATCGCCACCACCGCATGCGCCAGGGCCAGGCCCTGCAACATGTACAGGCCCAACAACACAATCAGCATGTCAGTTGCCATGCTGGAAATGGTGCCCATCTGCAACACATACAGCAGAACCAACACCACCGTGACACCCGACAATGAGCGACCCATGCGCAGCTGCTGAAACTCCTGGCGGAAACCGCCCGGGTTGAACAGCTGCGCCTGCCAGCCCCGTGCCAGAAACAGACAGATGATGGCATTCAGCACCATGCCTGCCGCCATCATCCCCGTCATGACCTGGGAGACGCTCTCCAGGGCCGCCAGTATGACGTCCCGGTCGGCGAGCCCGGCCTCGTCCATTACGGGGTTGAAGATCTGTAGCAGGATGCCATGCCACCACCCGGCGACATCATCCAGCAACAGATACATCAGCAGCACACCCAGCAGTCCCAGGCCACCCGCCACCATCAGCGTCAGCGACAGCGAACGGCTGGCGCGCAACAGCGAACCCAGTATCCACAACGGCAACCAAAGGGCCGTCAGGAACATCATCGCCGGTGCGGGGTTGCCCAGCGAAAAGACCGACAGCAATCCCACCGCCAGTGTCGCCCCGGCCATCAGCACCACACCGGCCTGCATACCGTGACGCAGGGTCACCAGCACCACGGCGGCACCACTGAGGATGCTGAACGGCGGCAACGCCAGCGACAGCACAGCAAAGCCGACCACCGCCAGCATGGCCTGGCTCTGACCACGCAGAATAAACGAAGCCAATGCCTTCATTGTGCGAAACCTGCGCTTATTCCGTACATGGCTGCACAGCCGGGCAGCGAACCGCCCGGCCAACGATTACTTGTGGGAATCGCTGTAAGGCAGCAACGCCAGCGCGCGGGCACGCTTG
>CAZTPE010000300.1:0-3399 GCA_964614545.1 uncultured Ectothiorhodospiraceae bacterium | reverse complement strand
GACCGAATTCACCGGTTACGAGCACCTCGAGGACGAAGGCAACGTGCTCGCCCTGTTCCGCGACGGTGAACCCGTCGAACAGTTGGGCGAGGGCGACGAGGGTCTGCTGGTACTGGATCGCACGCCATTCTATGCCGAGTCCGGTGGCCAGGCCGGCGACCACGGCGTGCTGCGCTTGGGCGATGCCGAACTGGTGGTGCTGGATACGCAGAAGCAGGGCGATGCCTTTCTGCACCAGGTACGCGTGCAAACGGGCAGGGTGGCGGTTGGAGATAAGCTTGAGGCGTGCGTAGATAAACAGCGCCGTCGGCAGATCGCCGATAATCACTCCGCCACTCACCTGCTGCATGCCGCCCTGCGCCAGGTTCTCGGTGAGCACGTGCAGCAGAAGGGCTCGCTGGTGGAGGCCGACCGCCTGCGCTTCGATTTCTCGCACTTCGATGCGCTGACGCCGGAGCAACTGGCGCAGATCGAGGCGCTGGTCAACGCGCAGATTCGCGCCAATCTAGCGGTGGAAACCCGGCTCATGTCCGCAGACGAGGCCAAGGCCTCCGGCGCCATGGCGCTGTTCGGCGAGAAATACGGCGATGTCGTGCGCGTGCTGTCCATGGGCGATTTCTCCGTGGAGCTGTGCGGTGGCACCCACGTCGCGCGCACCGGTGACATCGGCCTGTTCAAGGTTGTCTCCGAGGGCGGCGTGGCCGCCGGCGTGCGCCGCATCGAGGCGGTGGCCGGTGAGGCCGCGCTGCGCTATATCGGCGAAACGGAAAAGAATCTGCAACGCATTGCCGCGCTGCTGAAGGCCGATACCGGCATTGTGGTGTCCAAGCTGCAGGCGCTGCTGGAGCGCGCGCGCGGGCTGGAAAAAGAGGTCGAACAGCTGAAGGCGAAGCTGGCCAGCAGTCAGGGCGGTGATCTGGCGGCACAGGCGGTGGATATTGATGGCATCAAGGTGCTGGCGGCGAAGCTGGAAGGTGTCGACGCCAAGTCCCTGCGCGACACCGTGGACCAGTTGAAGAACAAGCTGGGCCATGCGGCGGTGGTGCTGGCGGCGGTGGACGGCGACAAGGTCAGCCTGGTGGCGGGCGTCACCAAGGGCGAAACGAAACGCCTGCGTGCCGGCGATCTGGTCAACAGCGTCGCCCAGCAGGTGGGTGGCAAGGGCGGCGGCCGCCCCGACCTGGCTATGGCTGGAGGCAAGGACCCGGCCGGGTTGGATGCCGCCTTGCAGGCAGTGCCGGAGTGGGTGCGCAGCCGCCTTGGTGACTGATGCAGATATAAGCTGTGCCTTATATAGTTTGTAGGAATATACCTACAAATATCTTTATGTCGGCACAAAACTAGTGTTTAATACTCGGGTTTTTGAATCAGTCTAAATTATGGCTCTGATCGTACAGAAATATGGCGGTACCTCGGTCGGTTCCGTGGAGCGCATACAGTGCGTGGCGGAAAAGATCGCGGGATTCCGGGATCAGGGTCACAGCGTGGTGGTGGTGGTTTCCGCCATGAGCGGCGAGACCAATCGGCTGGTGGGACTGGCGAAGGCTATTGCATCGCAGCCCGATGCGCGTGAATATGACGTGTTGCTGTCGACCGGTGAACAGGTGACTATCGCGCTGCTGGCCATGGCGCTGAAGCAGCGCGGCTATCCGGCACGTTCGTTCACGGGTAGCCAAGTGCGGATTCTCACAGACAGCGCGCACAACAAGGCGCGGATCAAGGATATCGACCGGCGGAATATGGATAATGCCCTGTCCGCTGGGCAGGTGGTGGTGGTGGCCGGTTTTCAGGGTATTGATGAAAACGGCAGTATCACGACGTTGGGGCGTGGTGGATCGGATACCACCGCCGTGGCCTTGGCCGCAGCCCTGGAGGCCGACGAGTGCCAGATTTACACCGACGTGGATGGCGTCTACACCACGGATCCTCGTGTGGTGCCAGAGGCCCGGCGCCTCGACCGCATTACCTTCGAGGAGATGCTGGAGATGGCGAGTCTGGGCTCCAAGGTTTTGCAGATTCGCGCCGTTGAGTTTGCCGGTAAATACAATGTACCGCTACGGGTGCTGTCCAGCTTTGAAGAGGGCGGCGGCACGCTCATCAGCTATGAGGAAGAGGGTATGGAGCAGGCGTTGATATCCGGTATCGCCTTTAACCGGGACGAGGCCAAATTGACGGTGCTCGGAGTGCCTGATCATCCGGGTGTTGCCTCGCAGATTCTCGTCCCCATCAGCGAAGCCAATATTGAAGTGGATATGATTATCCAGAATGTCGCCGCGGATGGCACTACGGACTTTACCTTCACCATCCATCGCAACGATTACGAGAAGGCCAAGGCGGTGCTGGAGAAGGTTGCCGCCGAGCTGGGTGCGCGTGAGGTGGTTGGTGACAACAAGATCGTGAAGATCTCCCTGGTGGGGGTTGGCATGCGCTCGCACGCCGGCATCGCCGGGAAGATGTTTGAACTCCTGGCCAAGGAGGGGATCAATATTCGTATGATCTCCACGTCCGAGATCAAGGTGTCGGTCGTCGTTGACGAGAAATACCTCGAACTGGGTGTACGGGCTCTGCACAGTGGTTTTTCGCTGGAGCAAGCCATTGAAGTAATGGACTGATGCTGTGGTGTGTGCCGCACTGTAGTTGTAAGGAGCAGCGAAGAAAACTGGCATTTAATTAAGGGTACTTCTAATTATAGATTGTGACCTCTGGCTTTACGCCCAGTCCAGAATCAAGGCGTACTTTCGACGTCAGGCTGGTTGCCTGTCGAGAATGTACAACGCAGGGTCTGGACTGGGCGTAAAGCCCCGAAGGGCGCGGCCTGAAGGCTGCATCTGCTACGTTGTGATTCTTGAAAAGGGACCCCCCCTTTCCTGCGAATCACGCCTTGAAGCTACAGCCTTCAGGTCACGCAGAGGCCGCAATCTATAATTAGAAGTGCCCTTAAGTTCCGGCCATTTTGGTCGATAGCTCCGACGACGCGCACCCAGTCAGGTTGCGATCGGGAGATTTAGAAACAAGGAGATATATAATGTTAATTCTGACACGGCGTGTTGGCGAGTCATTAATCATTGGTGATGACATCACCATTACCGTCCTCGGTGTGAAGGGCAATCAGGTACGAATTGGTGTGAATGCGCCAAAGGATATTTCCGTACATCGCGAAGAGATCTATGAGCGGATCCAGCGCGAGAAAGACCAGGAAGGCTCGCCGGTCTGAGACCGGTTCTTCTCTGGGCAGGTGTTGACGCAAGGCCGGCACCTGCCACTGATTCATTCGAAAAATGTTGTGACCGGGTAATTTTTACCCTCATCACCGGGAATTCGTATTTTCTACCTGTTTCTTACCGGAAATGGGTTTCCTAATGGCCGTATTTTTGGGAGAATAGCCGCCCTGCCGGGTTG
>CAZTPE010000299.1:0-3408 GCA_964614545.1 uncultured Ectothiorhodospiraceae bacterium | reverse complement strand
TCACCTCCGTCCTCATCTTCCTGATCGGCCTGATCTCCGAGCAGATCACCAACTTAGTCTACCTCCAGCGCGTAAAATAAACTTGGATCGGCACCTTACCGATCGCGCTGAGCAACCGGAGGCCGGCCGGTGGTAGAGTCGGGGGGGAATCTGGAAAATGACGCCACTTTGAAGGTGCTCCTGGTCGCCACCTCCTACCCCGCCGACATGAACGATTGGCGCGGTTTGTTTATCCGGCAACTGGCTGACGCACTCGCCCGCCGCGACGACCTTCGGCTTTTGCTGTGGGCTCCACCCGGGCAGCGAGCCGCCGATATTCAGGACGCAACCACGCCGGAAGAAGCACGTTGGCTGGGAAAGCTGATGCAATCGGGCGGCATCGCCCATGCTTTGCGCAACACCCCGCTACGCGGTGGATGGACTGCCCTGGTATTGCTGCGCCACCTGTATCGCGCATATGGCCGTCACGCCGAGCGGCTGGACCTGTTGCATTGTAACTGGCTGCAAACCATGCTTCCGGCACCCCGCGGGCTTCCGGTGTTGGTCACCGTACTTGGCACGGACATGCGTTTACTCAAACTCCCATTGTTGCCAATGCTTCTGAAATGGCGAATGCGGACCCGTCCCGTGGCAATCTGCCCAAATGCAGACTGGATGATCGAACCTCTGCGGAAGTTATTCGGTCGCGTCGCCACCATTCAGGCCGTCCCATTCGGTATTGATGCACGCTGGTTTATGCTGGAACGTCGGATCGAGCCTGACACACCGCCGCGTTGGCTGGTTGTCACACGACTTACCCGCGGGAAACTTGGCCCCCTGTTCACGTGGGGAGAGTCGTTATTCAATAACCCGGACCGGGAACTGCACCTGTTCGGCCCCATGCAGGAGCAAATCGCGCTGCCATCATGGGTGCACTACCACGGCCAAGCCACGCCCGCACAGCTTCTTCAGGCTTGGTTCCCGGAAGCGCACGGCCTCATTAGCCTGAGCCGTCACAGCGAAGGCCGTCCGCAAGTCATGCTCGAGGCCATGGCCGCCGGGCTCCCCGTCATCGCCTCGCGGCTTCCCGCCCACACGGACCTGCTCGCGCACGAACGCACCGGACTGCTATGTTCAACTCCCGAGACATTCTCCGACGCGGTGCACCGATTGGAGTATCTTGAGGAAAACCGCGCCATCGGCGCAGCCGCACGCGACTGGGTCCGCGATAGTATCGGCACGTGGGACGACTGCGCCGAGCGCTATGCGCGCATGTACCGCGAAATCACCGCGGAGACCGTCGCATGATGCGCGAGGTGCTCGTAGTCGGCGCAGCCGGATTCATCGGCAGGCACTTGGTACGCGCACTCACGCTGGCGGGAACACGGGTGATTGCACAGGTCCACCAACGACACTGCGACTACGGCCCCAATGTGCGGACGGTCACTTCGAATATTCCCGCAGAAACGCTGCTGCAAGGCTGCGATGCCGTTGTATGGCTGGCCTCGGGCACCACGCCGTCGTGCTCGGCCGCCAACCCGCTGCTGGAATTGACCGGCAACCTGGCCCCCCTGCTCAAACTGTTGCAGGCCCTGCAGTCTCGGTCTGACCGCCATCTGCTGTACGTGTCCTCCGGCGGCACGCTGTATGGCGATGTGGATCATCCCGCAAGTGAATCATTGGCCGCGCATCCGCGCTCATATTACGCCGCGGGCAAGGCCGCCGCCGAGGACTTTATCGCGGCCTATTGTCAGCAGTATTCCGGCGCATCCACGGTACTGCGTCCCTCCAATGTGTACGGGCCGGGACAAACCTTGCACGGCGGCTTCGGCGTCATTCCTGCCGCAATGAGCTGCCTGAAGCGTGACGCCGCCATGACGATCTGGGGCGATGGCGAAAGCCTGCGCGACTACCTCTACATCGACGACTTCATCTCCGCTTGCATGACCACCCTGCAACACCCATCGCCCAAGGGCTTGCAAGTATTCAACGTCTGTAGGGGCCAGGCTACCAGCCTCAACCGATTACTCGCTCAGATCGAACGGATTGCCGGGCGCCCCCTGCGACGCGAGATACGCCCGGCGCGCGCGGTGGACCTGAACCGCGTGCTCCTGGACGGCGCGAACATCCGCCGGGCACTGGGCTGGGCGCCCCATACCGACCTGCAGGAAGGCTTGCTGCGGACCTGGCAATGGCTCAATTCGCCCCGGCCCTGAGCACCACCGCGCAACCGCGCATTTCGGTCTGCATCGCCAACTACAACGGCGCAGCCGTACTCAACGACTGCCTCGATTCGGTACTGGCTCAAACGGTCGACGCGGACGTGGAAATCATCGTGCACGATGACGCCTCCACCGATTCATCTCTGCAACTTCTGCACACGCACTATCCCCGGGCCGCAGTCATTACCAGCGACACCAATGTCGGCTTCTGCATCGCCAACAATCGCATGGTGGCGCAGGCGCGCGGTGAATTTGTGCTGCTACTCAACAACGACACCGCGCTTTCCGCCGATGCACTCGAAACCTTGCTGCGCGCGGCCGAGCGGCAGCAACCGCAAGGCATCCTCAGCGTGCCGCAGTTCGATTGGGAAAGCGGCGCGTCGGTCGATCGCGGCTGCCTGTTGGACCCGTTCTACAACCCGGTTCCCAACCATAACCCGCAGCGGCGCAATGTCGCCATGGTCATCGGCGCCTGCCTGTGGGTACCGCGCGCCTTGTGGCACGAACTCGGGGGCTTTCCAGAATGGTTCGAATCCATCGGAGAAGACCTGTACCTATGCTGCCGTGCAAGACTGGCGGGCTACCCGGTGCAAGTGCCCGCCGCCGGTAGCTACCGCCACCGCCAAGGAGCCAGCTTCGGTGGCAATCGCGCCGGTGTGACAGGCCTGGAGACGACCTATCGTCGTCGCCGTCTGAGCGAGCGCAACAAGACCTTTACACTGTTCATCTGCACCCCCGGCGCACTGCTCTGGCTGCTGCTGCCGATGCACCTGCTAACCTTGACCCTCGAAGGCTTCGCCCTCAGCCTATTGCGACGGGATGCGCGCCTATGGCGCGAGGTGTACGCGAACGTATGGGTGACACTGTGGACGCAACGCCGTACGTTACACAACCAGCGTCTGTGCGTACAAGCGTCACGATGTCCCACGGCGCAATCATATCTGCACGTCTTCACGTTGCTCCCACGCAAGCTCGTCATGCTGTTGCGCTATGGGTTGCCGCGGGTGCGTTGATTATCCGGATATCGTCCCAGACACTCGCGCAATCCATCGAAGCAACCACGCAGGATCATGCGCAATGACTCCGCTCTACTTTCGATGGGTCGCTCCTATCGAAGTTGTTCTTGGCAAACATAAGCGAAATGGATTGGCTCGATATAATTCACCGGGAACCACACCACCTTGGCATTAGCAAAATCAGAATCCCG
>CAZTPE010000298.1:0-3440 GCA_964614545.1 uncultured Ectothiorhodospiraceae bacterium | reverse complement strand
TCTGGGACAACATCACCAAGACCGGCCGCGCCAACGAGCTGAAGATGGGCCTGTCACTGTACTTCAAGGACGGCTTCGGCAATGGCATCAAGGAGGCCATGAAGAACAAGGCCCTGGGCCAGGCGATGATGAAGACCCAGCGCATGAACCCGATGGAATTCTTCGGTGGCCACGGCGTGAAGGACAAGAGTGGCCTGCACGCCATGCTGGCTAAGGCGCGTGAGATCGAAGACGCCAAGTTCGCGCAAGGGAAATAAGGAGAAAGAAACAATGGCCAAGAAAGAATATTCCTTCTATCCCGGTTGTTCCTCGCAGAAGGGCGCCTCGGCCTCCAACCTGCAGACCTCGGTGGACGCCATGTGCGACGCGCTGGATATCCAGCTCAACGAGATCCCGGACTGGAACTGCTGCTCCGCCTCTATCGGCTACGGTGAGGGTGGCGAGCTGCCGCGCATCGCCCTCAGCGCGCGCAATCTGGCCCTGTCCGAACAGCACAACCCGGGTCAGGACCTGGTCGCCACCTGTGCCGCCTGCTGGCTGGCCACGCGCGAGGCTAGCGAACGCCTGCGCGGCAGCGATCAGCTGATGGCCGAGACCAACCAGGCCCTGGCCGCCGCCGGCCTCAACCTCGAACCGGCTAAATCCCAGCGGGTGCGGCACATGGTCGAAGTGCTGATCGAGGACTTCGGTTTCGAGGCCCTGGGCGAAAAGGTACAGAAGCCGCTGGAGGGCATCAAGATCGCCAGCTACATCGGCTGTCAGACCAACCGCCCCTTCGGCATCGATGGTGAATCCTTCGAGAACCCGGTCTACCTCGACAAGCTGGTGGACACCCTCGGCGGCGACTCCATCCCGGATTATGAAACGAAGGTGCAATGCTGCGGCGGTGCACTGATGTTCTCCGAGCCGGAAAAGAGTCAGGAACTGGTCAAGGGCATCCTTGAGGCCGCCCACGACAACGGCGCCGACATGATCGTCACCCCCTGTCCGCTGTGCCAGATGAACACCGAGGTCTATCAGGACCAGATCAACGAAAAGCACGGCACCAGCTTCAACATGCCGGTGGTCTACTACAGCCAGCTGATGAGCGTCGCCTACGGCAAGAGCGGCAGCGAGGCCGGGCTGGACGGGCAGATCATCCGTGCCAAGAAGCTGGAGGATATTGCCGGGAAATAATGATCGGTTTTTCGGACCTGTAAAGGCGCTGCTTCGGTGGCGCTTTTTTTTGGAGAAGTGTCTGAAGGGCTTTTCAACGCAAAGGCGCGAAGAAAAACTTTTGGAAGCTCCGTCATTCCGGGCGGAGTACAGTGTAGATCCGGAATCCGGCAATTTGATTTTAGGTATTCAGTTCACCACAGAGACACGATGTTCACAGAGAAATTGGATATCCATGTTGTGCGCATGGCGCACACTACGTTTGCCCGTAGCGTGCGCCGTGCGCACGATGGTTCCTGTTCGGTGGAATAACGAAGGAAATGCCTTTCCATTTTTTCTCCTTTGCGTCCTTCGCGCTTTTGCGTTGAAAAAGCGCCATCAAAAATATCCGTTCTCCCATGCTATGATCACCCGCCGACCCCTACACTGCCGCCTGCCGTGAGACGACTCTACAGCGCTATCCTCTATTCCCTGTTACCCGTGGTGCTTGCGCGCCTGGCCTGGCGTGGGCTGCGCAATCGCGGTTACTGGCATCGCTGGGGTGAACGCCTTGGTTTTTTTTCCGCCCCCGAGCTGCACGAGCCCATCTGGATACACGCCGTCTCCGTGGGCGAGACGCTGGCGGCGGCGCCGCTGATCCGTGAGCTGCTGGCGCGATATCCGCAGCGCTCGTTGGTGATTACCACCACCACACCCACCGGTTCGGAACGGGTGCAGGCCCTGTTTGGTGAGCAGTTCATCGGCCAGCCCGACGGACGCGTGTTTCACGTGTATTTCCCCTACGATCTGCCCGGTGCGGTGCGCCGTTTCCTCGACAAGACCCGCCCCAGCCTGGCGCTGGTGATGGAGACCGAGTTGTGGCCCAACCTGTTCCGCCAGTGCGCACAGCGGAAAATTCCTGTGCTGATCACCAACGCCCGCCTGTCGGCGCGCAGCGCCAAGGGTTATGGCAAGTTGGACGCTTTGGTGCGAGATACATTGGGCGATATCAATCTGATCGCCGCACAGGGTGAGGGCGATGCCGCGCGCTTCCGCGAACTGGGCGCGCCCAGCAACAGGGTGGTGGTGATGGGTAACCTCAAGTTCGACCAGCGCATCCCCGGGGATCTCGAAGACCGCGCCGAGGCGCTGCGCCGTGAACTGGGTGCCTCGCGCCCGGTGTGGGTGGCCGCCAGTACCCACGAGGGTGAGGACGAGCAGGTGCTGGATGCCTTTGCCCGCTTGCGCGAGACGCAACCCGATGCCCTGTTGCTGCTGGTGCCGCGTCACCCTGAGCGCTTCGCGCGCGTGGCGGTGCTGGCGCGCAAGCGGGGTCATGCGGTGGTGCTGCGCAGCGAGGGCCGGCCCTGCGACGCGCAGACCGCGGTCTTCGTCGGCGATAGCCTGGGCGAGTTGCTGCTGTTCTATGCGGTGTCGGATGCGGCCTTTGTCGGCGGCAGCCTGGTGCCGGTGGGGGGACACAACATGCTGGAACCGGCCGCGCTGGGCGTGCCGGTAGTGTTTGGTCCGCACCTGTTCAATTTCTCTGACATCAGCCAGGGACTGCTGGAGGCCGGTGCCGCACGGCGGATTGAAGACAGTGAACAGCTGGCGGCAGTGGTTGGCGAACTGCTGGGTGATGCAGCCCTACGGGCGGAGATGGGTGAGGCGGGGCGCAAGTTGGTGGCGGACAATCGCGGTGCGCTGGAGCGGCTGCTGGGGTTGTTGAAACCATACCTCTGAACTTTTCACCACAGAGGCACAGAGAGCAGACCGAAAACGGTTCGCAAATTAACGCGAATACACGCAAATGAAACTCAAGAAATATTTGCGTGTATTCGCGTTAATTTGCGGATAGACAAGTCTTTCCTCCGTGTCTGTTTCTATGGTGAATAGTCACTTCTCGTAGAAAGGCGCCTCCCCCGGCGGCCGGGTCTTGAAGCGCCGGTGCAGCCACAGATACTGCTCCGGCGCCTTGCGTACCTGCTCTTCGATGATGGCATTGATGCGTGTGGCATCGGCGACGTCATCGCCGCTGGGAAAGTCCTCCAGTGGTGGGTGGATGATCAGCCGGTAACCCTTGTTGTCCGCGGTATGCTGGGAAAAGAATGGCAGCACCGGTGCGCCTGAGACCTTGGCCAGCTTCGAGGTCATCACCAGGCTGGATGTCTGAATGCCGAAAAAGGGCGCGAATACGCTGCTGCGGGTGCCGAAATCCTGATCCGGCGCATACCACACCACCTTTCCCTCGCGCAGGGTGCGGATCATCTTGCGCATGTCCCGACGCTCGATCAGCCCTTCGAGAT
>CAZTPE010000297.1:0-3461 GCA_964614545.1 uncultured Ectothiorhodospiraceae bacterium | reverse complement strand
CTCTACCGTCTGCCGTTTGCGTAATTATTCACGGGGCGAGATTCTGTTTGAGCAGGGGTCTTCACCAAACCCGCCTCCTTGAGCAGATTGGCGATGGCCAGCCCGCCCTCGGTTGCGCTCAGCTCCAGTTCAGGCATATCCTCCGGCATGGCACCTTTCTGGAAGCGGGCGATAAAGACCTCCTGCGCCTTCTTTGCCGCTCCCGGACTGTGGAAACGCGAAACGATCTCCTCGCATAACAAGAATTTGATATCACGCGGATTCTTCCCGGCCTTTACCTCACGCTTGAATCCTTCGATATCCGACGCCGTCCGGAAGCTGAGCAGCCCGAAGTAGCGCCACATGAGATCATCGGAAATAGACATCAGCTTACCAAACATCTCCTCTGGCGCCTCGTCGATGCCAATGTAGTTACCCAGCGACTTGGACATCTTCTGCACCCCGTCCAGGCCTTCGAGGAGGGGCATGGTCAGCACCACCTGTTGCTCCTGGCCATAAGCCTTCTGCAGTTCGCGGCCCACCAGCAGGTTGAATTTCTGATCGGTGCCGCCCAGCTCCACGTCGGCGCGCATAGCCACTGAATCGTAGCCCTGAATCAGCGGGTAGAGAAATTCATGGATGGCGATGGGCTGACCACCCTTGTAGCGCTTGCTGAAGTCGTCGCGCTCCAGCATACGCGCCACGGTGTGTTTGGCTGCCAGCTGGATCAGCTCGGCAGTTGACATCGCGTTCATCCAGCTGGAGTTGAACATCACCAGGGTCTTTTCCGGCTCAAGAATCTTGAATATCTGCTGTTCGTAGCTGCGCGCATTCTCGATCACATCATCGCGGGTCAGCGGCGGGCGGGTCGCACTCTTGCCGGTGGGGTCACCGATCATGCCGGTGAAGTCGCCGATCAGGAACAGCACCTCATGGCCGAGATCCTGAAACTGGCGCAGCTTGTTGATGAGCACCGTGTGGCCCAGGTGCAGATCCGGTGCAGTGGGGTCGAAACCGGCCTTGATACGCAGCGGCTTGGCACGCTCCAGCTTAGTCTTCAACTCACTTTCGACGAGAATCTCATCCACACCGTGTTTGATCTTCTCCAGCGCATCATTCACAGACACCATCACACCTCTCTCCCAACTATTTACCGTCAATTCCCGCCCGGCCGGATTGGCTTCCCGATGCCGCAGCCTACTCCCGAAGGACGGTGGCGATTATACCGCAAGAGCATCCACAAGCGGGGGCATACATCCGCCATGACCACAACAGCACAACAGTAAAGGGGGGGGGTTAAAGGCTGTCCACGGTCTGCCGATAGACTCTGGCAGAAAACCGCTTTCGAAGGATAGATTGATCATGGCCATACCCCTGACCGTCGTTGATGACTCCAGGATCTCACGCAAGATGGTCATCCGCGCCCTGCCACCCGGCTGGGACGTGGAGATCACCCAGGCCGAAAATGGCGAGGAAGCCCTGGCGGCCTACCGTG
The DNA here is from genome assembly GCA_964614545.1 of uncultured Ectothiorhodospiraceae bacterium. Taxonomy (GTDB): domain Bacteria; phylum Pseudomonadota; class Gammaproteobacteria; order SZUA-152; family SZUA-152; genus DRQN01. The sequence goes on along the minus strand of CAZTPE010000297.1, from coordinate 1,987 downwards.
CCGGTAAGGCTGACGTCATGTTTCTCGATCTCACCATGCCGGTGATGGATGGTTATGAGGTGCTGGAGCATTTGCAAAAGGAATCGCTGAACACCTTCGTCGTGGTCATTTCTGCCGACATCCAACTCGAGGCGCAGGAGCGGGTAAAAAAACTCGGCGCCATGGCCTTCATCAAAAAGCCGGTGAAGACCGAAAACATCGTGGCGGTACTGGAAGAGTACGGGCTGATATGAGCGTCCAGCCTTACAACGAGGACCAAACTGACGCCCTGCAGGAGGTCGCCAACATCGCCATGGGGCAGGCGGGGGATTCGCTGGCGCGTATTCTCGACAATTTCGTTACCCTCTCGGTGCCGCGCATCCGCCAGATCGCAGTGCATGAGCTGGCGGACACCGTCACCACCATGGTGGGCGACGAAGAAGAAGTCTCGGCCGTCCGGCAGGCCTTCTACAATTCCCTGCGCGGCGAGGCCATCGTCATCTTCACCCAAAGTGGTGCCGATGAACTGGCCGAACTACTGGGCTATGACTGCGAACTGGATACAGCCATCGAGCAGGAGCTGTTGCTGGAAGTCGGTAATCTACTGGTCGGCGCCATTCTCAACGGTATTTCCGAAACCCTCGGCACCGAGTTGGGTTTTTCCGCTCCCTCGCTGATGGCCGAGCGCGCCCCATTGCACCAGGTGCTGGCACCGGATCAGCTATCATGGGAACACGCCCTGCTGGTGGAGGTAAATTTCTCGGTGGAGAAACACCGATTCAAGAGTCATCTGCTGATGTTTATGACCGAAGAGACCATCGAGACATTGCGTGGCATCCTCGATGAATTCATGGACGACTTCTAGTCCCGATCGATACCCGGCTCTCACATGACGGATAACCAGCCACCCAATCTGCTCGATTTCATCGTCGACCGTACCCATGCCGGCATTTTCGTCATCAACCGCGACATGGAACTGGTGCTGTGGAACCAGTTCATGGAGGTGCACAGCGGGCGCAAGGCACGGACATTGCTCGGTAAGAACCTGTTTGATGAATTTCCCGAACTGCCGCGCAAGTGGCTGACTCGCAAGGTGGAAAACGTCTTCATCCTGAAAAACTTTTCCTTCACCTCTTGGGAACAACGCCCTTACCTGTTCAAATTCCCCCACAACCGGCCGGTCACCGGCGGCGTGGACTGCATGCGACAGAACTGCACTCTAATGCCGGTCAAAACCACGGCCGGCGAAGTGGAATACGTCTGCTTCACCCTGTTCGACGTCACCGACACCAGCATCTACCAGCAACAACTCAAGGCCCTCACGCAGGAATTGCGCGAAGTCGGCAACCGCGACGGCCTCACCCAACTGTTCAACCGGCGCTACATCGAGGAAACTCTGAGCAAGGAATTCAATCGCGCCCGACGCTATGCGCATCCGCTGACGGTCATTCTCACCGACATCGACCACTTCAAGCAGGTCAACGATACCCATGGCCACCTGGCCGGGGACGAGGTGTTGCGCATTATCTCCCGGCGCCTGCAAAACAGCCTGCGTGACACCGATATTCTAGGCCGTTACGGCGGCGAAGAATTCCTCATTGTGCTGCCAAACACCGGCACCCGAGGCGGAAAGGTACTGGCTGAACGCCTGCGACACGCCATCGAAAGCGAGCCGGTGGCATTCGGCGATACCCACCTGAGCATCAACGTCAGCCTCGGCATTACCGAGCTACGTGAAGACAGCCGTGATTACGAACAACTCGTCGGTGAGGCCGACCAGGCCCTGTATCAATCCAAGGAAGGCGGACGTAACCAGGCAACGGTATTTGTCGCAGACAGCCCCGCCAACTGACACCTAGTCCTGCAAGTGCTCGCACTCACTCGGCACACCACCATTAAGTAGGCACTTTTCTTAAAGAACCTACTTTTGGTAGGCGATCTCTTGATCCGTAGAGCGATATGAAACTTTTCGGCAATCACAATAAGGATTACGCTCAAAGTTGTCATT
>CAZTPE010000296.1:2394-3482 GCA_964614545.1 uncultured Ectothiorhodospiraceae bacterium | reverse complement strand
CCCCGGCCTTGATCAGGTTGACGATGTCGGTCTCGGCGAACACCCCGCACTTGGCAGCGACGGAATGTAGCCGCTCCGGGTCGAAGTGCAGTTCCGCCAGCGCCGCGTGTGACATGCCGGTCTTCAACAGGCACTTGTCAATGGTCGCGCCGGTACCGGAGGCGCACTTGTCGTTCATGGAGGTGACCACCCGGCGTGCACCGCCGGCCGGGTCGTCCTGGAACAGGATGATCTTGGCGTCCTGTCCGCCCAGCTCGACCACGCTGCGCGCCTCGGGGTGCAGGTGTTCCACCGCCAGGGTAACGGCATTGACCTCCTGCACGAAACAGGCGCCAACGGCCTCGGCCAGCGGCCCGGCGCCGGAGCCGGTGATGAAGGCTCGTCCCCTGCCCTGCGTCAGCTCGGGATATTCCGCTTCCGCCGCTTCGAGCATCTGCCCCAGCGCCTGTGCCTGGCGGGTCTCGTGGCGCCGGTAGCGCGACCAGAGGATGCTCAGCGTGTCCGGATCAACCACCGTGCACTTGACCGTGGTCGAGCCGACGTCGATACCGATGACGGGCACATTGCCGACGGCGCTCACAACCAGCGCCTCCCCAGCCAGCCGATCACTTCCACCACGTGCTGGCTCCAGGGGCGGCGGGCCCACTGCCGGCCGATAACCTGTTCTGCCTCCTCGAGTTCCACCAGAAACTGCGTCTCAAGGTGCCGGATACCCTGGCTACGCAGCCAGGTTTTGAGTGGGCGATTGCCCCATAACAGAAACCCCACGGCATCCCGGCAATGGCCGCCATCCGCATCGTCTTTCACCTCAGTAACCGCCGGATACATGACGTGAATCCTATTCTATTGGAAGCGTACAGCCGTCCGCCCCGATCAAAACAGTCATGTATCTGTCAGCGCCGATACCCTTCGTGCATCCGGATACACGCACAAAAACCTGCTTGTTGTAAACATAGCACAGGGTGCCAGGTCGGTAGCGAAAGGGCCCTGTTTTGTGTTTCTCATAACGTCCGTTCGCAAGACGGAATCCTTCTCTGAATCAAGCAAATCCGATTCAGGCGCCTTACGGTTTTTTGTATATAACCTAG
>CAZTPE010000296.1:0-2294 GCA_964614545.1 uncultured Ectothiorhodospiraceae bacterium | reverse complement strand
CCGCGCACCAGCGGCGGCTGATGCTCTTCCACGGCCTGCTCGAGGATGCGCGTCAGGTCGGGGGTGGAGAACTGACGGCTGGCCGATTCATAGGCACGCAGGATGGGCGCGAACAGGTCACCGACGCCGGTGCCGTGCAGGGCGGAGATGAAATGCAGCTTGGCGAAATCGACAAACTGCAGACGGCGCTCCAGTTCGTAACGCACCCGGTCACGCTCGGATTTTTCCAGCCCATCCCACTTGTTGACGGCGATCACCAGGGCACGGCCGGCGTCGAGGATAAAGCCCAACAGGTGGGCATCCTGCTCGCTCACACCTTCGTGGGCATCGATCACCAACACCACCACGTGGGCCTCTTCGATAGCCTGCAGGGCCTTGATGATGCTGAATTTCTCCAGCTTGTCACTGACCTTGCGCCGACGCCGCACACCGGCGGTATCGATGAAGGTGTATTTCTGCCCGCGGCGCTCGAAGGGCACATAGATACTGTCGCGGGTGGTGCCCGGCATGTCGTAGGCCAGCACCCGTTCTTCGCCAAGGATGCGATTGATGAGGGTGGACTTGCCGACATTGGGCCGGCCGAGGACGGCGATCTTGACGCCGCGATCCTCGACGTCCTCTTCCTCATCGGGCTCTGGCAGGCCGGCCAGCACAATGTCTATCAGTGGGCGAACACCGCGGCCATGTGAGGCCGTAATGCCGGTCGGTTCCCCCAGCCCGAGGGCGTAGAAATCGGCCGTTACCACTTCGGCATTGGTGCCATCGATCTTGTTCACCACCAGGTAGACCGGCTTGCCGCTGGCGCGCAGGCGACGGGCGATCTCGTCATCGCCGGCCAGCAGACCATCGCGGGCATCGACCAGGAACAGGATCACGTCGGCCTCTTCCACCGCCAGCCACACCTGCCCAGCCATCAATCCATCGATGCCTTCGTCCTCACCACTGAGGCCGCCGGTGTCGACCACCAGATAGGGACGGTCGCCGAGGCGACCCTCGCCGTACTTTCGGTCACGGGTCATACCCGGCAGATCGGCCACCAGCGCATCGCGCGAGCGCGTGAGGCAATTGAACAGCGTGGACTTGCCCACATTGGGACGGCCGACGAGGGCGATAACGGGCTTCATAGCTTACTACTTGTTGTTACGTCTGTGATCGCATGAATGCGGAAGGCCACCAGGGCACCGGTATTGTCGCGCACATAGAGACGCTCACCGGTGACCACGGGATAGGTCGTAATCGCATGATCCGGTTTTTCCTGATCACCCTCTTCGTCTTCCCACGGATAATGGAAATAGTCCCAGGCCTCGGTGATGTTCTGCCGGGCGAGGATATGGCCATCGCGGGCATCCAGCCAGTATATATTACCCTGATCGTCTGCTACCACGACGGTGCGGTCCATCACCGCCGGGGCGCTGACAAGGTGACCGGAAAACTGATCCTGCCGCCATAGCGTGGCGCCGGTACGGCGATCCAGTGCCCATATCCGTCCCTGGTCATCACTGAGGAATATCTGGCTGTCACCCAGCGCAACACCGGAATAGGACGACATTTCACGCGTCCACAGGAAGCGCCCGTTTTCGATACTGACAGCCGCCACTCGTCCCTGATAGCTGCTCACATAAATGACGCCGTCGGCTGCCTGTAGCCGGCCATCAATGTCGACCATGCGTTCCAGGTCATTGCGTCCACGCGGTACGGCAATGGTGGATTCCCACTCCAGCTCACCCTTCTCCAGGCTCAGCGACACCAGCACACCGTCGGCAAAACCGGCAATGACCCGATCCCCCACGACCAGCGGCGAGGCCGTACCACGCAGGGTCAGGGTCGGCGGCAGACGCCGATAACTCCAGATACGTTGGCCATCGCTACGATTCAGCGCCATCACATAACCATCAATACACTGCAGTAGAATCTTGTCATCCGTAATCACCGGTACCGCCAGCATTTCGCTGCAAACCCTGCTGCGCCACAGAGTCTTGCCATCCTCTGCATTGAGGGCAATCAGCTCCGCCTTGATGGTGCCAAGCAGAACCATCCCGCCACCCGCGGCCGGGCCACCTGTTAGCTGTTCATCCAGATTCGTCATCCACAACAGACTGGCATCCTGAGCATTCATAGCGGCAACGCCCCCGGAAACGTTGGCTACATAAAGCCTGTCGTCAGCGACAAACGGCGTCAGCTGGACATTCGCATTTTCCGGCAGCTCACCTGTCTGAATTGCCCATACAGGCTCTACTTCCAGTTGCAGGTCATGCAACACCAAGCTGCTGTCCTTATTGAAAAGACCGCAGCCC